>CADEGB010000035.1:5505-20194 GCA_902826755.1 uncultured Gemmatimonadota bacterium | reverse complement strand
GTAGTTGATCTTCCGAGACCCGATCGTGTCCTCTTCGAGCCCCTGACAGATGGTCGAGTTGAAGGGAGAGACCTGGACGCCGAGCTTCGACACCGACCCGCTCAGATCAACCTGCCGGCCCCGCCCGCCCACGTTCCGCGCCGTCCACCCGGCGTTGGCCCGCATGCAGTCGCTGGTCCCGATCCCGAGCCCGGCCCGCGCGCGATGGAGCGGTCCCTCCTGGACCTGAATCAGGAGCGGCACCGTCGGGTCACCGATCGTGAACCGAGTGGTGTCCATCTCCACCGTGGCGAATCGGAACAGCCCCGACTGATAGAGATTGAGCTGGCTTCGATACAGTTCCGAGGAGCGGAACGGCCGACCGGCCCGGGTCGCGAGGAGTGATCGGACGAACGACGAGTCGACGTCTTGGGTCCCCGCGATCCGGATCGACCCGATCACGGCCGCCACCCCGGGATCCGCGATCAGTTCGAGATCGGCCGTCCGGGCCGCCAGGTCGACAGCGCGCTTCCCGATCAGGACCGAGGCCGCGGGATACCCGCGGTTCCAGAGCCGAGTCTGAATCGTGTCGCCAGCCGCGAGGAGGAGGGTCCGGTTGTAAGGCATCCCGACCCGCAGCGGGAGGTCCTGCATGAGTCGATCGCGATCCGGCAGCGAATCGAGCCCGACGATCGCCAGCGAACGGACCCGGACCGGCTCGCCCTCGGTAATTCGGAAGGTGATGTAGACGTTCTCGTCGGTCCGGATCACCACGGTGTCGACCTGGGCCTCCATGAATCCGGCCCGCTGGTAAAACAGCCGAATCCGGGCCACGTCGACCCGGAACTCCCGCTCGTTGAGACGACGCTTTTCACCGAGCCCGAGAAACGGCAGCTGCCGGGCAAACCAGGCGGACTTGGTGGTCGCGATCGCGGCCTCGAGCGCGAGGGCGTCGATCGATCGATTCCCTTCGAACTTGAGTTGACGGATGACGAGGCCCTGATCCTGACCGACGAGTCCGGCCGGCGTCCCACAGGCCACCACCAGCGCCACGATCAGCCGCCGGAAGCGCAACCTGGCGGCGACTGCCCAAAACCCGGACACGCCCTCGACCAAGGGGCCACGAAACGCCACGGAACCAGGAATTGACCGCACTCCGTAAATGTAGTAGCCTGTTGACGTTACGTCCCGGCACCCCGAATCTGGCCAATTCCGGCCACCCGGGCGAGCCGTCGTCAAGGACCCACAAACCCCGGGGACGTCCACTGACCAGCTCCAAGACACTCCCGGTCCTCGCCTGCCTCGCGCTCACCATCGGCCACCTCACCCCGGCCGCCGGGCAGGGGCTCCGCGAGCGCCTAACGCCGAAACTCGATCTGCCCCCGCTCGACCGCCACCATTGGGGCGTGGCGGTCCTCGACCCCGCCGGCCGGCTCCTCTTCGGCCGCAACGCCGATCGGCTCTTCGTCCCCGCCAGCAACGCCAAGCTGGTGGTGACCGCCACGGCCACCGCGCTCCTCAATCCCGCGGGATCGATCCGGACCCCGGTGTACGCCGGTGGCCCGATCCGGGACGGGACCCTGGCCGGCGACCTGATCCTGGCCGGAGCCGGGGATCCCTCCTGGTCGCGACGCTGTTTCGGGCTCGACACCCTGACACCGGGCGTCTGCGACACCGACCCGTTCGGCCGGCTCCGGCCGGTGGCCTCGGCCCTGAAACGCCGCGGGATCGTCCGGATCGCGGGCGCGGTGGTCGGCGACGGGAGCGCGTTCGAATCGACCCTGACCCACCCGACCTGGGAAACCGACGATCTCATCTGGGCCTACGCCGCGCCGGTGTCGGCGCTCGGGTTCAACGAGAACGCCGTCGTCGCGACCGTCAGGCCAGGCCCGGTTGGCGGCGCCGCCACCATCGATCTGGCACCCGATCTCGGCGCGCTGACGATCGACAACCGGGTCACGACCGTGGCCGAGGGGGAACCGACCGCCGTCACCTGGACCCGTTCGCCGGACGGCGTCACCGCGGTCGCGACCGGGACGATTCGTTCCGGCCATTCGGGCGATCGCTCTCAACTGGCGGTGGTCGACCCGAACCGATACGCGGCCCTGGCCCTGGCGCGAGTCCTCGCCGACTCGGGGATCGTGGTCCTCGGCGGCGTCTCGGCCACCACCGATCCGGCCGCCAACGCGGCGGCGCGCCGCGCGGCGCCGATCGCCGAGATCGAGTCCCGACCGATCCGGGACTGGATCTTCCCGATTCTCAATGTGAGCCAGAACTGGGTGGCGGAGATGCTGCTCAAGCAACTCGGCCTCCGCTTCGGCGGGCGGGGATCCTGGCAGGCGGGGCTGGCGGTGGAGCGGCGGTTCCTGATCGACTCGGCCGGGGTCGATTCGACCCAGTTCATCCTCCACGACGGATCCGGCCTGTCGGCAAAGAACGCGGTGACCCCGCTGGCGTTTGCCAGGTTGCTCGGGTTCATCCGGACCCACCCGCGGTTCCCGGCGTTTGCCGCCGGAATGCCGCGGAGCGGAAGCATGGGATCGCTCCGAAACCGATTCCTCGGCACCCCGGTCGCCGAGCGGGTGTTCGCCAAGACCGGGAGCATCGGGCAGGTCAACTCGCTGTCGGGGTATCTTTTCGACCGGAACCCATCCCGACCTCCCTGCCGGATCTTCAGCATCCAGGCCAACACCCACGGCCTTGGCGGGCGGACGATGATTCAGGCCATCGACAGCGTGGTCGTGGAGATCGGCCGCCTGACCCGTTGTACGGCCGGTCCGGGAGGCGGCCTCCCCGCACGATGAGGGTCTCCCTATGTTTGGGCGCCATCCGCGGAACGAGGCCCCAGTGAAGATCTACACCAGAACCGGCGACCAGGGCACCACCGGCCTGTTCGGCGGCGGGCGGGTATCGAAGTCGCACCCGCGGGTGGCCGCCTACGGCGACGTCGACGAGCTCAACTCGGTCCTCGGGCTGGTCCGGGCCACCGTGCCGATCGATTTCCACGACGCCATGCTCGACCTCATCCAACGCGACCTCTTCTCCATCGGCGGCCAACTCGCCACCCCGGACCCGGAAAAGGTCAAAGCCGCGCTCGAGAAAGCGCTCCTCGACCCGGACCGGGTACCCCAATTCGAGCGTTTGATCGACGAGGCGGACCGGGAGTTGCCCCCGCTTCGGGCCTTCGTCCTTCCGGGGGGTACGCCCAAGGCGGCCGCGTTTCACCTCGCGCGCACCACCTGCCGTCGGGCCGAGCGGAGCATCGTGGCGCTGGCCGCCGAAGAGCCGGTGCCGGAGATCTTCCTTACCTACCTCAACCGGCTGAGCGACCTCCTCTTTACGCTGGCGCGGCTGGCCAACCATCGGGACGGCCGAGGCGACATCACGTGGTGACCGAGCCGCGGCGGGTGACGGTCTCCCACGCCGCCGGCCAGTACGAGGTCTCGATCGGTCGCGGCCAGGTCGGCGACCTGGCGGCGATCGCCGAGCGGGTCCTGCCCGGGCGGCGGCTGGTGGTGATCGCCGACCGCACCGTGGGTCGGCTGGTCGCGCAACCACTCAAGGTGCCCGTCCTCCTGGTGCCGGCCGGCGAGAGCGCCAAGACCCGCCGCCGCTGGGCCGACCTGACCGATCAACTGCTCGATCTCGGCCTCGGCCGGGATGGCGCGCTGGTGGCGTTTGGCGGTGGCGTGGTGGGCGACCTGGCAGGATTCGTGGCCGCCACCTTTCTGCGGGGGATCCCCTACCTCCAGGTTCCGACTTCACTCCTCGCGATGGTGGACGCCTCGGTGGGCGGGAAGACCGGGGTCAATACCCACCATGGCAAGAACCTGGTCGGCGCCTTTCATCCGCCGGCCGCGGTGATCGCCGATCCGGGGGTGCTCACGACGCTTGGCCGGACCCACCTCCGCGGGGGACTGATCGAGGCGGTCAAGCACGGTCTAGTGGCCGACGCCGAGTATTACGATTGGATCGAGGCGCAGGCCGAGCCGCTGCTGGCCCGGGACCCGACGGCGCTGGCGACCCTGGTGGAGCGGAGCGTCCGGATCAAAGGCGAGGTGGTCGGGGCCGACGAACGGGAGTCGGGACGTCGAGCGGTTCTGAACGCCGGACACACGGTCGGACACGCCCTCGAGCGGCTGGCGGCCTACCGGCTGCCGCACGGCGAGGCCGTCGCGGCCGGTTTGGTGGTCGAGGGGGTGGTGGCGGAAGCGCTCGGGCTGGCGCCGGAGGGGCTGGCGGCGGATCTGACCCGCCGGCTCCGCGCGTTGGGATGGCAGGGGACGCTGCCGGCGGACGACGACGGGCTGCTGGCGGCGATGCGGCACGACAAGAAGGTCCGCGGGACCGTGATCCAGATGGCGCTGCCCCGAGCGCCGGGAGGGCTCGCCGCCGAGGCAGGCGGGTGGACCACCGCGACGTCCGACGACATCGTTAGGCAATCGTTAGGCGCCGCCCGCCGGCTCCTCGACGGCTGACTCGGCGGCCCCATCGGGCCGACTTTCCACATCACCACAGCCTCGCAACCCCTTGCCCCGGCGTCAGTTACGGGAACTCATCCACATCCATCCACAGCGACTTTTCCACCCGACGTCGACAAACGGCGCAACTCGTTATCGCCTAACGCAATTGCATGTTGAAGGCCTAACGCTATTGACGCAGAGCCTAACAGTTCCCTAGATTGCGTGCGGCTTCCAGAGCAAATCGCCGTTCATCGCTCCCACGCGAGCCACATTCGCTGATCCGCAGGTCGACATCTCTCGTCGAGGTGGTATGAGTACGTACCGCGAGCGCCGGTCGCGTCCATCGACCCGTTCCTCCGCTGGCAGTTCCTTCGATCAGTACCTGCTCGACATCCGCAAGCTGCCGATGATCACGGACCCCAAGGAAGAGGTCCGACTCGCCAAGCGCGCCCAGAAGGGCGACCCCGAGGCGATGGACCGGTTGGTGACCGCCAACCTCCGGTTCGTGATCTCGTACGTGAAGCGGTTCCAGGGCCACGGCCTCGACTTGGCTGAGCTGGTGGCCATCGGCAACGAGGGACTCCTCAAGGCCGTCCGGAAATTCGATCCGGCCCATGGGGTCAAGTTCATCAGCTACGCCGTGTGGTGGGTGCGCCAGTGCGTGCTCAAGGCGCTGGCCGAGCAGACCCGGACGGTCCGGATCCCGCTCAACCAGAACGCGGCCCTGCTCCGGATGGCCAAGATCGAGGGCCTCCTCAGTCAGGAACTGGGCCGTTCGCCGACCGACGCCGAGACCGCCCAGGTGCTGAACGAATCGGTCGACACCATCCGCGCCTCGCGCCTCGTCTCGACGGTCGAGATCTCGCTCGACGCCCCCGTCGAACGAAGCGAATCGGGCTCGGCCACCTTCGGGGAACGGGTTCCCGGATCGGCCGGCGGCGAGGTCGAGGAGTTCGTCGACCTCGGGCTCCAGCGGGAGTTCCTCACCAAGCTGTTCGAGCGGTACCTGACGCCTCGGGAGCGACGGATCCTCTCGCTCTACTACGGCCTCGAGGAAGGGTCGGAGGCGTTGACGCTCGAAGGCATCGGCGCGCTCCTCGGGGTGACCCGGGAGCGGGTGCGCCAGATTCGCGAGCGGGCGTTCGAGAAGCTCCGCAATTCGCCGGAAGTGAAGTACCTCCAGCAGTCGACGGTCGCGGCGTAGCACCGGCGGCCGGCGCGGCACCGATGGCGGCGGATCGATGGCCTCGGGCCCGATCCGCCGCCTGTGTTTGCGGGATCGAACCACCCTCCGCCTAGATTACCGAATGCCCTCGTATCCGCTGTTCCCGCTCTCGGTGGTGCTGTTTCCGGGTTCGCTGATGCCGCTCCACATCTTCGAACCCCGCTACCGTCAGATGCTGGCCGACTGCGCCGAGGGCACCCATCGGTTTGCGATCGTCCCGCCGGGCGAGGGTGGCGAGCCGCCTCGCGTTGGATCACTCGGCACCGTGGCGCGGATCCGAGCCATCCAGCCACTTCCCGACGGCCGCTCCAACATCGTGGTGTCTGGCGAAGATCGGATCACCCTGACCGACGTGGTGTCGGACACCCGACCCTATGTCACCGGGTCGGTGACCCCACTGGACGACGTACCCGATGTCGAAATCGCCGGCCTGGCCGACGTGGCCCGCCTCAAGGTTCTGGCCGACCGATACGCGGCGGCGCTCGGCGCCATTGCCGACCAGGAGCGGGAGGCGGAGGTCTCGGAGGATCCGGCGGTGAGCAGTTTCCAAGTGGCCGCCATGGTGGAGTGGGACTTCGCGGCGCAGTACCGGTTCCTCGGCGTCCGCTCGGCCCGGGAGCGGGTGGCCCGGTTGCTTCAGGTCCTGCCGGGTCTGGTGGAAGGCGCCGAGCAGCGGGCCACCGTCCACCGGCGGGCGTCGTCCAACGGCAAGGGGCCGCACCACTCGTGAGCGGCGCCGATCCGGATCTGGTCCGGGCCCTGGGGGCCATCGTCGGTCCCCGCTGGGTCAAGATCCGTGACGCCGAGCGGCGGACCTACGAGGCGGACGGGCTGCCGACGCATGCCTCGGTCCCGATGGTGGCGGTCCTCCCCGGATCGAAGGCCGAGGTCATCGCGATCGTCCGCCTGCTGCACGAGCGGCGGGTGGCCTGGGTGGCGCGGGGCGCCGGCACCGGGCTGTCGGGTGGGGCCCTGGCCGACGCCGAGACGGTCCTGATTCCCCTGACCCGAATGAACAAGATCCTCGGGATCGATCCGACGGCCCGCCGGGCGGTGATCGAACCGGGGGTGGTCAACGCCCGGCTGTCGGAGGCCGCCGCCCCATTCGGACTGGGCTACGCACCGGATCCGTCGAGCCAGGCCGCCTGCACCATCGGCGGCAACGTGGCCGAAAACGCGGGCGGGCCGCACTGTCTCAAGTACGGGGCCACCACCGCCCACGTGGTGGCGCTCGAGGTGGTCCTCCCGGACGGCTCGCTGGCGACGTTAGGCTGTCCCCAGGGCGAGCCCTGGGGACCCGACCTGGTGGGGCTCTTCGTCGGGTCGGAGGGCATGTTCGGGATCGCGCTCGAGATCACGGTCCGGCTCGAGCCCGTGCCGGCCGCGGTCCGGACCCTCCTCGCCGACTTCGGCTCGGTCCGGGCCGCCACCGAATCGGTCGGGGCCATCATCGCCTCGGGCATCGTGCCCGCGGCGCTCGAACTGCTCGACCAGGCCTGCGTCCGCGCGGTGGAGGCGTCGATCTACGCCGCCGGGTATCCGACCGACGCGGCCGCGGTTCTCCTGGTCGAACTCGACGGGACCCGCGCCGCCGTGGAAGCGGAGACCATGATGGTGGAGCGGTTCCTGACCGAAGCAGGCGCGCGCACGATCCGGTCGGCGGAAACGGCCGAGGCGCGGGCCCGGCTCTGGCAGGGCCGGAAGAAGGCGTTCGGTGCCATGGGGCGGATCGCGCCCGACCTGGTGGTCCAGGACGCCGTGGTTCCGCGATCGGCGCTGCCGGACGTCCTCGACACGATCACCGAGGTGGGTCGCCGCTATGATCTCACCATCGCCAACGTCTTCCACGCGGGTGACGGCAACCTCCACCCGAACATCTGCTACGATCACCGCGACCTGGCGCTCCGCGAGCGGGTGCACCGGGCCAGCAAGGAAATCATGGAGGCCTGCGTGGCCGCTGGCGGATCGATTACCGGCGAGCATGGCGTCGGGGCCGACAAGATGGAGTACATGCCGTTGATCTTCGATCCAACCAGTCTTGCCACAATGTGCGCGGTCCGGCGGGCGTTCGACCCGGCCGAGCGCGCCAATCCCCGGAAGGTGGTCCCGACCCGCTACTGTCGCGAGTGGCGGCCGGAGCCGATCCGATGAGCCGGCTGATTCTCGACCTCCTCGGCGCCGAATTCGGGGTCGCGGTGACCCGCGATCCCGACGGACTCCCCCGGGTTGCCCCCCGAACCTCCGACGAAACGGCGGCCGCGCTCGGCTTGGCCCACCGCCACGGGTGGCGGGTCCGGGTCGAGGGCCGGGGCACCTGGATGCCCGCCGACGCGCCGGCCGACCTCGTCGTCACCACCACCGGACTCGATCGGATCGGCTCGATCGCCCCGGCCGACCTGGTGGCCACGGTGCAGGCGGGAACCCCGCTCCGGACGCTGGCGGCCGCGCTGGCAGGACACCGGACCTGGCTGGCGCTCGATCCGCCCGGCTCGCCGGACCGATCGTTAGGCTCCGTCCTGGCCACCGCCACGGCCGGTCCGGCCCGTCACCGGTTCGGACCGGTCCGGGACCACGTCCTCGGCACGACCGTGGCCACCGCCGACGGACGGCTGGTCCGGGCCGGCGGCACGGTGGTCAAGAACGTGGCCGGGTTCGACCTCACCAAACTCCAGATCGGCGGCTTCGGCGGCTTCGGCATCATCACCGAGGCCAACGTCCGGCTCCGGGCCATGCCGGCGGCTCGCCGGACCGCGGTGGCCACCGGCGCGCTCGATCCGCTCTTCCACGCGGCCCAGGCGATCGTGGCGGCCGAGGTCGACGCCATCGTGATCGAGCTGCTGTCGCCGATGGTGACCGGGTCGGCCGACTGGCGGCTGCTGGTGGAAATTGCCGGCACCGAAGCGGGCGCCACCAGCGAACTGGCCCGGGCCCGGGACGCAGCCGGCGACGTGGCGCTGATGCCGGCCTCCGGCGGCGCCCTTGGGGTGGCCGCCGGCCAGGCGTTCCTCGAAGGACCAGTGTCGATTCGCGCCGGCGCGCTCCCGGCGTCGCTCCCCGACATCGCCGATCTGGTGGTCGAGGAGTTGGGCCCGGGGCGGATGTCACTCGGACCGGGCCGCGGCGGGCTCCGCTGGAGCGGGACGACGTCGGTCGAGCGGATCCGCCGGCTCCGGGGCCTCCTGGCTCACCGGGAAATTCCGGTGACGCTCGAGCGCGCGCCATGGCCGATCCGGGAGGGCGCCGGACACTTCGGCGAACTCCGCGAAGGCGTGGCCCCGCTCTCCGCGCGGGTCCGTGCCGTCTTCGATCCAACCGGGGTCCTGGTGGCACCGCTCGAGGGCCGCGATGGCTGACGACTCGCGGGGCGGGTTCGCGGCGCTCGACCCCTGCGTGCACTGCGGCTTCTGCCTTCCCGCCTGCCCCACCTACCTCGCCACCGGCGACGAAGCCGACAGCCCCCGGGGCCGCATTCTGCTGATGCGGGCGCTCGAACGGGGTGAACTCCGGGCAGACGACCCGGCCCTCGGACAGCACCTCGACGCCTGCCTTGGATGCCGCGGCTGCGAGGGGGCCTGCCCCTCCGGCGTGGGCTACGGTCGAGGCCTCGAGAGCGCCCGCGAGCGGATCACCGCGACGGTCGGACTGCCGGCGGCGGCCCGGTTCGTGTTAGGGATCTTTGCCCGCCGGCGGTGGTGGCGTCCCGCGGTGACGATGGCCCGTTGGTTCCGGGAGACCGGCCTGGCACGGCGCTTCCGCGGCCCGACTCGGACCGGCTTCCTGTTCGGGATGCTCGACGCGACCACGCCCGATCGGCCGGAACCGACCCCTCGCCCGCCCCGAGCCCGGTCCGCTCCCCGCGGCACGGTGGCACTGTTCCGCGGGTGTGTGATGGACGGTCTCTTCGACCACGTCCACGAGGCCACCCGTCGAACCCTGATCGTGAACGGGTACACCGTCGTCGAGGTGGAAGGCCAGGTCTGTTGCGGCGCCCTTCACGACCACGCGGGTGATCGGGCGGCCGCGCGGGCCCTGGCTCGGCGGAACGTGGCGGCATTCCTCGGTCAGGCCGACTGGATCGTCGTCAACAGCGCGGGGTGCGGCGCGCTCCTCAAGGACCTCGGCCACCTCCTCGGCTCCCCGGAGGCCGAGGCACTCGGCCGTTCGGTGCGCGACGTGACCGAACTGCTGGCCGCGGCCGGCCCGGTGACCGGCGGACCCGTGGAGCTCGAGGCATGTTATGACCCTCCCTGTCATCTCCAGCACGCGCAGCGCGTCCATCGGGAGCCACTGGCGGTCCTGGACGCGATCCCTGGCCTCCGATTGCGCCAGCTCCCCGGCGCCGATCGCTGCTGCGGCAGCGCCGGGATCTACGGGGCGCTCCACCCGGAGATGTCGCGCGCGGTGCTGGACGAGAAGGTCGCGGCCATCGCGGCGGCCTCACCGCCCCCGGACGTCGTATTGACCGGCAATCCGGGCTGCCTGATGCAGATCGGCGCGGGACTCGGGGCGGCCGACCTGCCGATCCCGGTGGCGCACCCGGTCGAGCTGCTCGATCGGTCGTATCGGGCCGCCGGCTGGTACGATCCCGCTTCGCCGTCCTGAACCGACGGCGGACGGAAACCGGGCAACCCCCAACCCGGTTCCGGCGCCCGGCTACCTTTCCGGCGTGCACCGCATCGACCTGACGACCGCGCGCCTCGACCGACTCCGCCACCAGCCCCTGGTGGTGGCCGACCAACCGACCATTCACGAGATCGAAGGGACCGGCGCCGCCACCTGCCTCCAGGGGCTGCTCAGCGTCGACGTCATCGCGCCGGGCCCCGGGTCTCTCTGCTATGGCGCGTTGTTGACGGCCAAGGGGATGATCGTGGCCGACTACTGGGTCGTCCGAGGCGAGGATCGCTTCGTGCTGGTGACCGAGCGGGCGGCGCGGGAACCGTCGGTCGCTGCGTTCCGTCGTCTCTTGCCGCCGCGGCTGGCCCGCCTCACCGACCGGACCGACCACTGGGAAGCGCGGTGGCTCATCGGCGCGGATTGGCCGGCGCGGATCGAGGCCGCGTTCGGGGTTCGGCCCGCCCCGGGCCGCGCGGTGACCCTCGAAGGCGGCCCCGACCCACTCTGGCTGGCGGCGGCACCCACCCCCGAGCGAGCGCCGTTCCGGTACTTGCTGGTCGGCTCGTCCACCCGGTGCCAGGCGGCCGACGATCGGCTGACGGCCGCCGGGGTCGGCTCCGCGGAGGCTGCCGACCTCCGAGCCGCGCGGGTGATGGCCGGCGTTCCGACGTTAGGCAGCGACATCGACGACAAGACCCTGCCCCAGGAAGCCGACTTCGACGCGCTCGGCGGCGTGTCCTACCAGAAAGGGTGCTACGTCGGGCAGGAGACGGTGGCGCGGCTCCACTTCCGCGGGCACCCCAACTGGGTGCTCCGGGGGTTGCGATTTGGCCCCGGCGGGCCGATTCCGGAGGTCATCGAAAGCGAGGGGAAACCCGTCGTCCGAATCGGAACGGTCGTGGCCCTCGAGGACGGGACGGGCATCGGGCTTGGCCGGGTCCGGCGGGAGTTCGAGCCCGGGGCCCGGTTCCAGGCCGCGGATCGGGTCGTGACGATCGAAGCGCTGCCGCTCGACTCGGCGCCGCTCGATGCGCCAGGGACCGCGCACCGGGGCGACGAGAAACGGCAGGGCCCCGACGCCTGAGGCGTCGGGGCCCTGGAACATCCACCAGCGCGGGTTAGTGCGACTTGGTGGTGTCGCCGGCCATCGCGGTGGTGTCGTGCGGCGCGGCGGCGGTGGTATCAGCGGCCGGGGCAGCCGGGGCCGGGGCGGCCGCAGCGGTGGTGTCAGCGGCCGGAGCATCGGCCTTCTTCTCGCCACAAGCCGCGACCAACAGCAGGGCGGCGGTCAACAGGTACTTCGACATGGGAACTCCTCACGTAACCAGGGGTTACTATTTCGGGGGATCGGCAGCCGCGCCTTGGGGCGCGAAAAACACAGGGCATCAAGATAAGGCCGAAACGGCGCTTGTCAATTGCGGGCAACGACTTAGCTCCACCGGGCCCAGCCTCGGCCACCGAACAAACACCGACTGACGGCTGCCATCGGCCGGCAACGCGCCAGAAGAACGGAACCCCATGACCGAACCCGCCACGCTCGGCGAACTCAAGAGCAGTCCATTCGGCGCCCCTGACCGCCGCCACCGCTCGGTCCGCGAGGAGATCCGGACCAACCTGCTCGGAGCCCTCGAATCCGGTGAACCACTGTTTCCCGGCATTCAGGGCTATGACGACACCATTGTGCCGCAGGTCGTCAACGCCCTCCTGGCCCGCCAGGATTTCATCCTCCTCGGGCTCCGAGGCCAGGCCAAGAGCCGGTTGCTCCGCGGGCTGACCAGGTTCCTCGACCCGAGGCTCCCGATCGTGGCAGTCAGCGAAGTGAACGACGATCCGTTTGCCCCGATTTCGAAGTATGCCAGGGATCTGCTCGATGAGCGGGGCGACCTGACCCCGATCCAGTGGGTCGGGCCAGAGGCGCGGTTCGTGGAAAAGCTCGCGACGCCGGACGTGACCATCGCGGATCTGATCGGCGACCTCGACCCGATCAAGGCGGCCAAAGGCGGCCACCTCCTGAGCGACGAGCTGACGATGCACTACGGGCTCCTGCCCCGGGCCAACCGGGGCATCTTCGCGATCAACGAGCTGCCCGACCTGAGTGGGAAGATCCAAGTCGGCCTCTTCAACATCATGCAGGAGGGCGACGTCCAGATCAAAGGGTACCCCGTGCGCCTGCCGCTCGACGTCCTGCTGGTGTTCACGGCCAACCCGGAGGACTACACGGCGCGCGGGAAGATCGTCACCCCACTCAAGGACCGGATCGGGGCCGAGATCCGGACCCACTACCCACCCGCCGTCGACCTCGGGATGGCCATCACCGCGCAAGAAGCGTGGGTGGAACGGTCCGGGCCGGCGGTCCGGGTTCCGGAGTTCATCCGCGAGGTGATCGAACGGGTGGCCTTCGAGGCCCGCGCCGACCGGCGGATCGACAAACGCTCCGGCGTGAGCCAGCGACTGCCGATCAGCATGATCGAGAACGTCGTCTCGAACGCGGAGCGCCGCGGGGTGGCGCATCGGGAGCGACCGGTGGTGCCGCGGATCGGCGACTGTTACGCGGCGCTGCCCGCGGTGACCGGAAAACTCGAGCTCGAGTACGAGGGGGAACTCCAGGGCTCCGAGACGATCGCCCGGGAACTGATCCGGCGCGCCTCCAACCGGACTTTCCTCGAGCGGGCCGACGGAGTGGAGCCCGAGTCGGTCGAATCCATCGTGTCCTGGTTCGACTCCGGTCAGGCACTCAAGATCGGCGGAGACGAACGGAGCGACCTCTGCCTCCAGGCCTTCGGGATGGTTCCCGGCCTGGTGCCGGTGGCGCGAGAGCTGACCGCCGAGCAGGACTCGGGCACCTTGGTGGCCGCCTGCGAGCTCGTGCTCGAAGCCCTGGCGGCGCAGAAGCGGATCAGCCGGAGCGACGAGTTCGGTTGGACCGCCCACCGGGTTTCCCGCGAGAAGCGGCGGGGCGATCTCGACGACTGAGTCCGCTCACCGATCCGGGACCGGCCCGTCGGTCCGGCGCTCCCGGGTCTGATCGGGCCACAGCGTCTTGGCCCGGCCGACGATGGTGGCCACCGTTTGTTCGATCCCAAGGGCGGCGCTGTTGAGCACCAGATGATAGTTGGACGCGTCGCCCCAGTCGCGGTCGTAATACTGGGCGTGATAGCGCTTCCGGTTGTCATCCGAGCGGTCGACCTCGAGGGTCGCCGCCGCGGGATCGAGCCCGAACCGGGCGGCCACCGCCTCGATCCGCACGGCGCGCGGCGCCACCACCTTGACGTGGAGCGCGTCGCGGTCCCGGCTCAACACCACGGGGGCCGCGCGTCCCACCAGCACCACCCGCCCGGCGGCCGCCAATTCGGCTACGACGCTCTCGGTGATCTTGACCAACTTGGCTTCCTCGAGTTCGGGGACCTGCTCGGCGGCCGGGGTCAGCTGCTCCGGCGCCGCCTTGGTGAGCATCCGCACGAGACGCTCCAGGAAGCCCGGCGCCCGTTCCTCCCGATCCCGAACCTCCGCAGGGCTGATCCCAGCCCGGGCCGCGACCTGCTCGACCAGTTCGTTGTCGACCACCCGCCATCCAAGCGCGTCGGCCACCCGTCGGGCCACCTCGCCACCACCGGCGCCGATCTGGCGGGAGAGGGTAATGATCACGAGCCACCTCCTGACGCATCGGGGGGATCGGTCGGATACTCGCCGGTGATCCGGGCCATCGGCGTCTGGAACGGCGCCGGTTGGAACAGCCCCATTCGCCAACTGACCAGCAGCGCCACGACCAGACAGACCGCCCCGCCCGCCGCGATCGCCACCGAAGGACCCAGCTGTTCGCCGACCCAGGAAGCCTGGGCCGAGCCGAATGGCGCCAGGCCAATCACGATGAACGAATAGAGACCGACGACCTGGCCGCGGATATGGTCGGGGGCACCAGTCTGGAGAATGGTATTCGTCATGATCGCGTTGAGGGCCATGCAGAGCCCCGCCACCATCAGGAGCACGGTGGCGACCGCAAAGACGTGAACGAGGCCGAGCAGGAGCAGACTGGCCCCCACCCCGATCCCGGCGGCGAACGCCACGCGTTCCCGAGGGAACCGCTGGCCGATGGCCGCCAGGGTCAGAGCGCCGAGGGCCGCGCCGATCCCGAACGACGACATCAGCCCGCCGAACCCGGCCACCTCGGCCCCGAGTTCCTTGCGGGCAAAGGCCGGGAGAATCGCGATCAGGGAGGCGCCGAACAGGGTGAAGGCCGTCGTCAACGTCACCAGGGCCCGAGGGAGTCGGAGCCCAAGGACGTGATCGATCCCGGCCCGATACCCCGCCCGCCGGCCGAACGACTCGCCGGTGGTAACACTCGGGTCGATCAGATAGAGGCCGATCAGGACCGCGAGAAAGCTCGCCGCGTTGACGAAGAAGCAGGCCG
>CADEGB010000035.1:0-5495 GCA_902826755.1 uncultured Gemmatimonadota bacterium | reverse complement strand
CCGAGAGCCGGCCCGAAGACGCGGGAGAGGTTGAACGCCGAACTGTTCATCGCGATGGCGCTCATCAGGTGATTCTTCCCCACCATCTCGACCAGATAGGCCTGTCGGATCGGGATCTCGAACGCGCTGACCAGCCCGGTCAGGAGCGCCAGGGCGTAGATCCACGGCACCGTGATGGTGCCGGTGAGGGTCAGGATCCCGAGCGCGGCCGCCTCGAGGAGGAACATGGTCTGGAGCACCATCAACCAGAACCGTTTGTTGACCCGGTCGGCAATGACGCCGCCGTAGAGCGTGAACACCAGCACCGGGAGCGCGCTGAGGGTGGTGACGAGGCCGGTCTTGAGGGTGGAATTGGTCAGTTCGAGGACGAGCCACGAGAGCGCCACGCTCTGCATCCACGTGCCGCAGAGGGAGACGAACTGCCCGGCGATGAAGAGCCGGAAATTGCGGGATTGCAGCGCGCCGATGGTGAGGACGCCGCGGCCGACCGCCGAGCCGGCCCGGGAGACATAGCGGAGCACCCGCCCAAGATAGCATCGCCCCCCCGCCCTGGTTGCCGGGCCGTCCAACCCCGGCCACCTTTGAACCATGCGGTTCACCACCTGGGCCAAGTACACGGCCGAACTGGGCGACGCGATCAACCTCCAGGCGTTGCTCGACCAGCTCGGCGATTTCCTCCTTCAGTCGGGGTTCGCCGGTGGCCCGGAGGAGTGGCCGTGGTGGGCGGAGCCCCCAGAGGGCGGTGACCGCTCGCTCGATAGCCTCCGGCAGGCCATCCTCGAGGCCCTCCTCAAGTCGGGCCAGCTCACCCCCGAGATGGTCAAATTCCTCCGGGGGGAGTCCACCGGCGACGAGGAGCAGGACGAGGCCACGTCCCGCCGGATCGCCGAACTGCTCGATCAGATCGTTCGCCGGCTGATGGACGAGGGCTGCCTCAAGACCAAGGAAGCCCCCCAGGTGCCGGCCGGCTATTCCTCGGTCATGGGGCCGGGAGGCCAGGCCCGCGCCGCCGCCGACCAGGTCCACTTCGACCTGACCGACAAAGGCCTCGACTTCCTCGGCTACCGGACGCTCAAGAATCTCCTCGGCTCGGTCGGGCGGGCCAGCATCGGCACCCACGACACTCCGTTCCTGGCCACCGGGATCGAAGCCGAAGCGTCCTCGAAGCCTTACGAGTTCGGCGACACGCTCAACCTCGACGTGCCGGCCACGTTAGGCAGGGCCATCGCCCGGGGTGGCCTGACCGTCCCCCTCGACCTCGACTACCCGGACCTGATGGTCCACCAGTCGGAGTATCGATCCTCGGCGGCCACCGTGCTGATGCTCGACTGCTCCCACTCGATGATCCTCTACGGCGAGGACCGCTTTACCCCGGCCAAGAAGGTGGCCCTGGCCCTCACCCATCTGATCCGGACCCAGTACCCCGGCGATTCCCTCAAGCTGGTGCTCTTCCACGATTCGGCCGAGGAGATTCCGATCGCCACCCTGGCCGGCGCGTCGGTGGGCCCGTACCACACCAACACGGCCGAGGGGCTCAAGCTGGCCCGCCGGCTGCTGCTGGCGCAGAAGAAGGACATGCGCCAGATCATCATGATCACCGACGGCAAGCCGTCGGCGATGACGCTGCCCAACGGGCAGGTCTACTTCAACTCGATGGGCCTCGACCCGGAAATCCTCAAACGGACGTTCGAGGAAGTGGCCGCCTGCCGGAAGAGCGGCATCGTCATCAACACGTTCATGCTGGCTCGGGACCGGAGCCTGGTGGAATTCGTCAAGAAAGTGGCGGAGATCTGCCGCGGGAAGGCCTACTTCACCAACACGATGACGCTCGGTCAATTCATCCTGATGGACTTCATGCGGCGGAAGACCACTCGTCAGTAACACCCGCCGGTCGCCGAGAGGACGGCGACCGGCGTCCCTTCGTCACTGGACCCGCTTGGCCCAGCCGCCCGCCTTCAGGACGTCGCTCCCCGCGCCAACCCCGTTCAGGAACGCCACGGCGGAGACCGGTACCACGCTGGGGTACTGACGGTGGAATTCGTCGACCGTCAGATCGCGGGTCAACCGGACCAGGCGGATCCGACTCGGCTGCCGGGCCAGCGCGGCCGGATCGGTGAGCCGGTTGAAGCTCTGGATCGACTGCTGGAAGGCCCCCTGATATCCTGGGGCCGCGGCGGCCGTCGCGTAGCCCAGGAGCTGGTAGGTGGTGCCGCCATAGGCGAGGAACGCGATCCGCCCCGCCACCACGCCACTCTGGGTCTGTGCCTGGAATTCCGCCTGCGCCGCCGGGAAGCCGTTGACCGCCGACCGCGAGGTGGTGACCGTGACGATCCCCTGCTGCCCCAGGAACTTGCCGAGCGCCTGCTCGGGCGCTTCGGGACCCGGAATGCTGAGCGCGATCATCCCGTCCTGATTCGGACTCACCCCGACGACGGCGCTCGGCTGGTTCTGGGTTTTCCACCCGGCGGGGAAATCGAACCGGAACGCGAGGTCGGGGTGGTTGAATCGCTCGCCGACGAAGAAGCCCTGACGCGGGTTCTCGCCGTAGACGAGCCCATCGAGGTGCCGGACGAACGGATCCCGGTTGAGCTTCGACTTGCTGAGGTCGGCGGTGATGCCGGCCAACCGCTGGTCGGTCTTCGCGACCCGGTTTTCCGGATCGGGGTGGGTGGAGAGCCACTGCGGCAACTTGCCGCCGCCACCCGAGGCGCTGACCCGTCCCAACATTTCGAACATGGTCCGCATGGCCCGGACGTCGTAGTTGTCGCCCAGGGAGTACTTGAAGCCGAAGTCGTCGGCCTGGGTCTCGGCGTCCCGTCCGTACTTGAGGAAGAGCACGCCCAGTCCCTGGCTCGCGATCCCGGCCACGGCCGCCACGTCGCTGCTGAGGATGCTGCCCACCCCGAGCAGCCCCTGGGCCAACTGAGCCCGGGACATCTGCTGAACCGAGTGTTTGGCGGTGACGTGACCGATCTCATGGCCGAGGACCGTGGCCAGTTCGGCCTCGTTCTGCATGTACGCCAGGATGCCACGGGTCACGAAAATCGAACCACCGGGGAGGGCAAAGGCGTTGATCGCGGGGTCGTCCACCACGTCGAACGACCAGGGCAGGTTCGGCCGCTCGGAGGCCTTGGCCAACCGGAGCCCGATGCCCCGGACGTACTGCTGAAGTGCCGAGTCGGGAACCAGCCCGGTCGACTGGCGAACCTCGACCGCGTACTGCTGCCCCATCTGGATTTCCTGGGATTCGGAAATCAGGGACAGCTCCCGCCGCCCGGTCACCGGGTTCGTGGCGCAGCCCACCGCCGCCATCGCCACCACTCCAACCCACGCCCGCGCCGCCATCCGAGCCACGCTCATCGCGATGCTCCCAAGTCTCGAGTATTGTCCGGAACCCCGAAGATACTCGATCAGCCGGGCCGCGTCCTCGGCCCGGATCGACGCCCGCCCGGGATAGCGGGCCCGACAAGGGACGGCGCCGACCGCCGCGCGGCGCACACCGACCGGCCCCGGTGATATCTTGGACGCGGTCGCTTCATGGTCCCCGCCGCCGACCCCCCGGCGCCGGGGTTCGAGGGCCCGGGCCGGGGCCCGGCATCCGGAGGCAGCGAATGAAGATGATCCACATCGCGCGACTTGGCCTGTTGGCGGCCTTGGCTTGGCCATCGACCCTGGTGGCGCAGGAACGGCCCACCACGGTGTTCGTCGTTCGCCACGCGGAAAAGGGCGCCGAGGGTCAGGATCCATCCCTGACCGAGGCGGGCCGCGTCCGAGCTGGGGCCCTGGCCCACCTGCTGGGCGACGCCGGCGTGACCGCGATCTTTACTTCCCAGTTCAAGCGGACGATCGAGACCGGAGCCCCACTCGCCAGCCGGGCGGGGGTGACCCCCTCGGTCATCGGCGCGGGCAAGAACGATGAACTCGCGACGGCCATCCGGGCCTTGCCACCCGGGTCACGCGCGCTGGTGGTGAGCCACAGCAACCTGGTCCCGGCCATCGTCGAGAAGCTCTCCGGCGAGAAGGTCGGTGAACTCACCGACCTGGACTACGATCGGATCTACGTCGTCACCCTGGCGCCCGGCGGCGGCGGGTCGGTGGTCTACCTCCACTTCGGCGCCCCGTCTGCCAGCGGCGGCGGCCCGATGCGCGAGTAGGCTGGACCACCCGCGGGCCTGGAGACGGCCTCCCCGATCCCGAGCAGTTCCCGGACGTAGGCGCGCTGGCGGTGGTAGAGCAGCGCGCCCACCCCGGCCGCCACCGCCACCAAGACGACGTCGACCAGGCTCGCCCCGTACCCCTCGTGAAATCCGCGGACCCCCGCCAGCACCAGTCCGAGTGAAAGGCTGACGACGACCCCGCTGGTCCACTCGCCCGGAGCGGACCCGCCGGAGCGCCCGCGAATCTCGGCGATGGCATACCCCGCCACCGTGGCGCCCGCCATCAGTTCGAGGAGTCGGAGGATGGCAACGTGCCCGAGGTCTTGGACCGAGCGGGAAATCCCGGCCAGCGCGTGCCACGGTTCGCCGAGGCCGGTTACGGGCCAGAGCGCCGTGAGCAACAGGTAGCACCCGAACGGCACCAGGGCCCGGCGGATCGTCGGCCCCTCGAACCGGCGTCCCGACGGTTCGATCCGGGCTATCAGGTCGCCGAGCACCAGCACCCCGACCACCACCAGGCCCGCGCCGCTGGCAATGAAGGCCGGGTCGTCGTACCAACCTGGGAGAAGACCGAGCGCCATGGCGCCGCCACCCAGGAGGGCGGTCCGGGCCGGATGGTCGCCCCGCGGGGCCAGGTGATGCCTGCTCACGGACGACAGCACGACGGTGATGGCCACGCCGAGGAGGGCCACCAGCCAGCGCCGGCTGCCGTCATCCGCGGCCGCGAGCCCCGACAGCCAGAGCAGCGGGATCGAGAGATAGACCGAGCCAAGCAGCGGAAGATCCAGCGCCGCGACGCCCGCGTTCAGCTGCCGCCGACCCAGTCCCTTGGCGAGCGCCCGATGAATCGCCCCGCCAAGGCCGGCCCCGAAGGCGTTGGTGGCCACGTCGAGCAGGGACGGAAACCGTCCGGGCACGAACTGCTGGAGGACCTCCACGCCGAGGCTCAGGGCAAAACCGGCCAGCAGCGGCCGGCCCCGCTGCGCAAACGCCACGAAAAATCCGAGCGGGACGAAGAGGGCCACGTTGGCGATCAGGTCGGATACCGTCGTGAACCAGACGAGGCGGAGCGACGGGGGCCAGCGGAACTCGAAGGGAACCAGGGTGACGACCGCGATCACCAGGGCAAGGTACCAGGTGACGGCCATGCCAAGGCGGAATTGTGAGGTGGAGACCGACAACGATACCTCGGGCCGGAGAAGCCTGCCGAGGAGAGTATCGGTCGATCGGGACGGTGGCTTGAGTCCTCAGCGCGCCAGTTCGAGCACGGTCCGATTGGTCCCCACCGCCACGAGGTTGGCTCCGGCGGCCGTTAGACCGAGGAGATAGGCACCGCTG
>CADEGB010000034.1 GCA_902826755.1 uncultured Gemmatimonadota bacterium | reverse complement strand
TGCCTCAGGATGTTCTGCTGCCGCGCGGTCAGCGTGGCGGCCGCGCCCTGGCCGAGCGCGTTGTAGCTGGCCTGGATCAGACCGCGCAGCTCGCTGGCTGACGCACTGGCCTTGAGGGTGAACATCATGGTCCGGCCGTAGGAAATTCGGGAGACGTAGATCGGCAGATTGTCCGGACCCAGCCGCCCGAGGGCGACTTGCTCGTCGAGCTTGGCTTTGGTAAACGCTGGGGAGAAGAACCCGGCCGGCGTCTGCGGCGGAGCCACGACCACCTCGAACATCCGCTGATGGAACTGAGCGCTCACGGTCGACTGACTGGCCCGGCGCGACAGATCGGCCTGGGTCCGGGCTCGCCACCCGAGGTACCGACCCGAGAGGCCGACGCCGAGCGCGAACTGCTGCTCGGCGCTGATGGTCTCGACCCGGAAGAAGCTGGTCGCGCCGGTATTGAGGTTCTGCGCCACCGCGTTGCCGATCATCTCCCCGATCGCGGCTCCGACGTTGGCCTGGTTGACGGTCCGAACGGTCCGGAAGTTCTGCCCCGTCGGCAGGCTCGGGATCGAGACGTTGATCGAGTCCCGCTCGGCAATCGTCAGCGGCAGCAGGTTGCCGCCACCGTCCCGGTGCGACTTGCCCTGGATCAGGGCTCCCGGCCAGAGGATGTCGGTCGGGGGACTGTACATCACGAGGTCCACCGGCGTCTTGGTGGTCCGATAGGGGGTCGTGTCACAGGCGTAGAGCACGTTCTCCCGGATGTCGTACTTCTCGGGCACATCGGTGGCCACGCTGTCGGCCTCGACCCGCTCCTCGAAATTGGCGGGAGCGGCCACCGGGCTCGGGTCGGCATCGGCTTTGGGCGGGGAAAAGGCCGTCCAGGATGGCAGGGTGCCGAGATACTGGCCAACCTCCTGGGAAGGCGGTGGCGGGGGGGGCGGCGGCGGATCCCCGTCGTCTGTCGGGGTCGAGCAGGCGGCGAGGGCCAGGATCAGGGTCAGAGCGGGGGTGCGCCTCACGGGAGCCTCCAAATCGTTTCGAGGACCGGCCGGATGGCCGTCAACCTCGAAAGCGACGTTGGGGGCTCGATTCTATCAGCAGGCGGGCCCACGCCGGCCGGAGGGCCTGGGCGGCCTGGGGTCGGCTACCGCTCGCGGGACCAAAGGAGGAGGATCCCGCAGAGCGTTCCGGTGGGGGTGAACTGGATCGGCGCTTCGACCGGCCGGCGGTACACCTCGACCGCCCCGAGCATCGAGACCGGGTATTGGTTCAGGTCGTCGCCAAGGCCAGGAAGGTCGATCCCGTCGAGCCAGACTCCCATGACGCAGCGCGTCGACGCGTTCAGGAACGTCGGGCTCCCGATCCCGATCGCATGGACCTGATTGCCGAACGAGTGGCTGACCTCGATCCCCATTTCCCGGAGGAGATCGGCCAGGGAACGGTGCTCGTTGTCGCGCAGTTGATCTGGGGTGAGATATCGTCCGAGTCCGGACCGACGGCGCTGTTCGAACTCCTCCATCCGGGCCGACCGGCGAGGCCGGGCGGTGGCGAAGATGGGCTCCAGTTCAGGGACCCATGCTTCGAGGCTCAACTCGAGGATCAGGCTGTCGGCTGCCTCGACCCGCAAGGGAGCCACCGCGCTGATGAAGCCGATCCGACGGACGCGGAACTCGTGGTTGCCGAGTGGAATGTTGCTCAATCGGAAGAAGCCCGAGTCGCCCGTCATGGTTCGGAGGCCCAGGTTCTCGATCAGCACCTCAGCTTGGCCGAGCGGCAGCTGACTTTGAGCGGCCCGAACGTGCCCCTTGATGACCGCCTGGGCTCCCAGCCGCTCCGGTTGGCTCGCCGCCACGATCAGCGCCATCGAGGCGAATACCACGCGGCGGCGGCGCGGGGTCATTCGGGTGACGGGCCGGTTCGTGGTCGTCTCGGAGTCACTCGGATGACGCTCCTGTTAGGCGAGACATGATCGTCACGCGGCGTTCCGGGTTGGACGCCACCTCGACCACCGACCACCCAAGCCGGCGGTAGAACGCTTCCTGCCCCGGCGTGAGCAGGTACACGGTGGCGGCACCCGTCTGGCCCGCGACCTCGACTGCCCGCGCCACCAACCGGCTCCCCACGCCCCGCCCCCGCCACGCCGGCGCCACGAACACGCTGGCCACCCAGGGCGTGAGTTGCTTCCACTCCGGGAGGTCCTCGACCAGCAGGCTGGCCGAGCCGACCACCTCGGTGCCTTCGAGCGCCACCAGGGTCGTCGGGATCGTGATCCGGCCGGTGTGTTCGGCCAGCTCCCGCCGGGCCTTCTCGAGGCTCCAATCCGGAATCAGCTCGCGCCACTCGCCATAGTGCCAGCGGGCCAGCGTCTCGATCGCATCGGGATGGTCAGCCAGGAATTCGATCCGCATGCGCCGAAAGGTACCGCCCCTGGCAAGCTACTTCTCGACCCGCAGCCTGATCACCGCCGGGCGGCCGTCGTCGCCTTCGGTAACCGCATAGATGACCCCCCGACCGTAGAATTGCCCGCCCCACTCCGGGATCGCCACGGCCGTCACCACGGTGCCGAGCCAGCTGCCGTCGGGGCCCATCACGTCGAACGTGGTCCGGATCGAGTCGCTCCCGATCATCCGCCGGGCCCAGACGTTGCCATCCTGATCCACCCGCAGGTTCGTGAACGCCGGCGCCGTGGTGGGGATATCCTCGATCCGTGCCACCGTCCGGGCGGTGGCCTCGCTCACCATGTCCTTGGTGTTCTTGACCATGTCTTCGACCTCGGCCTGTCGGAGCGGTTCCGGGATCGGATCGGCGGTCCAGGCCCGGGTCATGATCATCGTGGTGTCTTCGCCCGTCGGGCTCCGGAGCAGTTTGAACTCCCCGGTCCATCCCGCCACGAAGCCGCCCCCGGGATGAAAGGTGGAGGCGAACTGGGGGCTCAACGGCACCGTCGTCGACATCATGCCCTGCTGCTTCCCGTCTTTGCCCTTGGAGACGAACACCCATTCCTTGGTGTCCTTCCGACGGGATGGGATGAAGAGGGTGTCGATGACGCTGCCGTCGGCGCGATAGCGGGTGTAGGCCGTCCCGCGCGACACGCCGTTGCTGTCGGGCCGGATCCAGGTGGGGATGTAGATCCGATCGGCGGTGTCGATGGCCACGTCGGACCAGAAGCAGCAAGACGAGACCCAACTGCGGACGAACGCCCCGGTGGTGTCGAAGACGGTGGTGCGCGATTGCTGCGGGTCGTGGACCACCACGGTCGCGCCGCGGACCGCCAGGAACGCCACCCGGAACTCTCCCGGGCCACTGCCTTCACCGCCGATGGTCCGGACGAGAGCCCCGGTGGTGTCGAACACCTTGATGATGGCGGGTTTCCGGTCGACCACATAGACCCGGCCGAAGTCGTCGACCCCGATCATGCCCGGTTCGACCAGCTCGCCAGGAGAACCATCCTCGCCCTGGATCCGGAGGGTCTCGACCAGGTGCCAGGCCCGGCTCGAATCCGCCCAGCCGGTTGGCCGGTCGCTCCGGACCTGAATGGTGCCGGGAGGAAGGGTGTCGACGGCGGCCAGCGGCCGGTCGGCGGCGTCGCCGCGGGCGCAGGCGGTGCCCAGGACGCCAGTCAGGGTGAGCAACGGGCCGATGGCCCGGAGCGTTCCGGAGGTCATGCTCGTCTCGTTGGGGAGGGACGCTCCTTAGACGTTCCTGCCCCCCGCATCGTTGCGCGGGCGGTCACCCGCCGCCCGACTGGCCCCGGAGGGACTCGAGTTGCTGGTCGAGGTCCGCTGGCAGGCCCAGCCCGTCGGCTAGATCGGCGAGCGATTCCTCGTGCCGCCAGACCCATTCGAGAACCGAGAGTTCGCCGGCCAGGGCCCGGCGCTCCTCCTCTTCGTGGAGGGCCATCTCGAGGGCCAGCCGCACCTCGGCGTGGAGGGTGGTGAACCGGCTTTCCACGTTGTCGAGCGGCATTCGCACCAGATGGGATCGACTGAAGGTTCGGAATGCCGCCTCCGGCCCCCCGGCCGCCTCCAGCCAGCGGACCGCTTCTGCCACCCGGGCCTGGTCGCCGCCGAGCGGATTGACCTTGGGAAGCAACAGACTGGCGGCCAGTCGGGCCTCCTGCCCATAGAGCACGGCCCAGTTTGGGTCGTACTCGCGGCCGAACCGGAGCCAGTCGAACCGGTCGAGGCGCTTCAGGTGCTGGACCATGATGGCCCAGCCGTTGGGATCGGTGTCGTCGCGGATCAGGAGGGCACCGCGGATCTGCTCGGCCGACAGCTCGAGGTCGCGGCTGCCGCCCAGTTGGATCCGGAGGTCGGGGCGGCGCAACAGGTAGTAGATCGCACCTAACGCGCCGGCCGCGAGCGCCAGAGGCGCCACCGGACCCACGGTGGCGGCCAGCACCGGCCCCGCCGCCACCAGTCCCGGCGCTCCGACGACGCGGGCCGCTCGTCGGATGACCCGCTGGCTGTGGCGGCGGAGAAACGTCTCACCATAGCGCCAGGCGGCAAACTCGGGACGAAGCGGCTTGCCGATCCGGACCAGGTCGAGCCCTTCCGGGAGGCGCGCCAGGCCGATGTTGTCCGTCGACACCCGGACCTGGGTGCCCCGGAACCGCCGCTCGCAGTCTTCGATCGTCTCCCACCGCTCCTCGAACGGCGTCAGGTTCCACCGAGCGCAGGCTCGACACACCACCCAGAGCCGGCCCTTGGTGGCGTCGAACGCGATCCGCCGGCCAACCGGCAGGCGTTCCAATTCGAGATTCTGGCCGAACGTGGTCTGGCAGAAGAGGCAGTGCGAGTACATCGATGCCCCGTGGAATGAGGATCTCTACGGTGCGACTCGGCGGGGAGGGTGACAAGATGGGGAAGCGGTTCGTCACCCGAATGCAATCGTCCTGTAATCCGCTGGCGGGACCTCTCCGGTGAGAAAGACCCGCGCCTCGCCCGAGGGGCGAAGCGCGGTTGGTGGATCGATCAGCTTGCCCTGATGTAGTGACAGCCGGCCTGCTCGGCCCGAATCACCGCAAAAATGCCCGACGGCAGCACCACCACGCCGGGCACCAGGTTGGCCAGCACTTTGTCCCGGGCAGGCTTCGGCTCGAGCTTGTCCTTCTTTGCCACCATCGACACCAGCCGGAAGAGCGCCAGATTGCACGCCAGCGCGATCGCCCCGCGCCCCATCAACCCGTCCATCGAGCCGTCGGGCCAGATCAGGCTGTACTTGGCGCCCCTCGGGTTGCTCGTGCTCAGGAACGGATTCCGGCGCGCCGGCTTGCCGGTTTCCGGGTCCTTCAGCTTGAAGACCTTCCCCATCTCGAGTTCGTCCCAGAGCTTGTCGTTGGCCACCAGCGGTATGGCCGAGTGCCGGATGACCATCACGGCCGAGAACTCCGAGTCCTTCGACCCGTAGACGTCGAAATACCCGCGCAGGAAGCTCCGCGTCTGATGAAAGACGGTTCCCTCCGCGATCTCGGGGGCGTCGAATACCTGCCGGTACTGACCAGTGACCCGATCGACCCAGCTCATGTCCCAGGTCTGTTTGTCCTGGCCCTGCTCCTCCTCCCACCGGCGCGCCAGGTCAAAGCCGTCGCCCGACGCTTCGGCGCGCTCTTCGGCCCCCAACGTGCCTGGGACGGCGCTGGCCGCCAACGCCCCCCCGATCATCGTGCCGACGAATCCCCGCCGCCCACCTCGTTCCCGCGCCCCGTGCTCGAACACCGAACGACCTCCTGAGAGAATGTCCTGGAACCAGCCTCTAATCTCGCCCGCCGATGGCCGCCGGTCGAGCCGCTTGGCCGAGTCGGATGGCCTACTTCTTCCGCGCCAGCTCGGCCTCGGCGGCCAGGTAGCCGAAGGCGCCCCACTGCGGTCCGGTCAGGATGCGTTCGAAAATGGTCCGGGCTTCCGAATCCCGACCGTGGTAGAGGTGCCAGTTGGCGACGCCGTACCCCACGGTCGCATCCTGCACCGCGTCTCCCTGCTCCGCGGGAGTGAGCACCGCGGCGGGCGCCAGTGCGCCCTTGTACATGAGCAGGAGCCGATGGTAGCTCCCGTTTTCGATGATCTCCATGTCGGCGTGGATCGGCGCCAGCACCGCCGCCGCCTCCTGGTTCCGCCCGAGCCGCCGCAGCGTCATGTAGAGCCAATGGCTCGAGGCCACCACCATGTCGGGGTTGACCGCGGCCTTCACGTCTTCCTGATAGAACGGCAGCGCCTTGGCAAAATCACCCCGGAGGTAATGAGCCAGCGCCAGATGGTACCGGATGTTGGACTTGAGGGTGCTGGTCGGGATGCCTCGCGCGTTAGGCAGACCGTCGGGCTCGACCTGATCGGGGTTCGACCGGGTCAGCTGATGCGCCCGCTCGAGGTCCTGGACGGCGGCGTCGAGGCGCCGGATGGTCAGATAGCGATGACCGCGATGTCGGTAGAGGCGGGCATCTGCGGGTTGAAGGGCAATGCCGCGCGTAAAGACGTCGATGGCCTCGGAGTACCGGCCGAGATAGGCAATCCGCCGGCCGAGCCAGATGATCGAGTCGGCGTTTTCGGGGGTATGCTCCCACGCCTTCCGGGCGGCGGCCAGGTTCCGTTCGTAGGTGGCCTTGGCGGCCGTCGGGATCACGGGGCGCCGGAGCGGCCTGCCGAGCAGGGAGGTGGCCTCGATCGGCTGCTCCTCCGTCTGGCCGGTTAACTCCCCCGGTCCCACCACGAGTGCTACCACCAGAGCCATGGCCAGACGCACGGACGCCCCCGAGGTCGACGACGGCTGCAGTCTAGCCGTCGCTCCCCGGGGGCGCCACCGGCGCCTCGCGCTGGCCGCCGGTGTTATCCCGCGGCCTCGGCGAGGTGGTCCGCCACCCGACTGAGGCGGCCCTTGGCGTCCGCCATCAACTCCGCCAGGATCGGGTCGCGTTCGAGCGCCCCGGCCGCCAGCATCGCCTCCGGGTTGGCGATCCGGATGATGCTCCCACCCGCGTCCGCCGCCTCGACGGTGACGTTGCAGGGAAGCAGGAGCCCGACCAGCGCGCTGTGACTGAGCGCCCGGTGCGCCAGATGCGGGTTGCACGCACCCAGGATCGTGAACGGCCGGAAACTGATGCCCAGCTTCTGCTGGAACACGTGATGTGTGTCGATCCTGGTCAGGATCCCGAATCCTTCGGCCTTGAGGGCCTCGGTGACCTTCTCGATGGCGAGTTCCGGCGCCACCGGCAGCGCAGCTTCGAACGCCGCGTTCCTGGCCGCTTTTCGGCGCCGCCGCACCACCTGCACCGATTCCTCGATGGCGGCCGCCGCCAGCACCCCCGCGCCGGTCGTAACCGCCACCCCGGCCGCCTCGCGCAGCACCCGACGCACCTGCCGCCGCCGCACCTCGCGCTCGACCTTCCGCTCCACCACCTTGGCGGCCTTCTTGACCGTCGTCACGGCCGTCTTGGTGGCCCGGCGGAGCAGTTTCCCGGTCTTGGTCATGTGATCCTCCCGTTTCCAGAAATGGCCGCCTTGGGGAACTTCGGCGGGGTGCGTTGAAGGCCTCATGAAGGAGACGGGAAGAGCGGGGCGAAAGTGGACAGGGTCGGCTGACCGGTTATCGGGCCTCCCGGATGACCGCCAGCAGTTCGTCGCCGTATTTGTCGGCCTTGGCTGGTCCGATGCCGTAGATCCCCTCTAACTCGGCAACCGTGCCGGGTCGCTGAGTGGCCAGTTCCCGCAAGGTCCGATCGCTCGCGACCACGTAGGGTGGGACCCGACCGGTTCGGGCCAGATCGAGGCGCCGGGCCCGGAGGGCCTCGAAGAGCGCCGCGTCTCGCGGTTCCAGCGTCTCGTCCTCCCCTGTCCGGCGCCGGCTCCGGGTCGATCCGCCGGAGCGGGGCCGCCCACGGTCCGCCTCTTCCGCCGGCAGCAGCAACCGCACCGGCCCGTCGGCAAAGAGGACTTTCTTCCCGGCCGGTGTCAGGAGTATCAGCGGTCGTTCGCCGGTGGTGAAATCGACCCACCCGGCGGTGACGCAACGCCGAATCAGGGCCGTGAGCCACTCCTCGGTGCGCTCCCGAAGCGCGCCGAACGTTTTGCTCTGGTCGAGTCCCGAACGCTGCAGCCGCGGATCGGGCTTGCCGGCCAGCAGCTTGACCGCCGCCAGAAGTCCGAATTTCCCGTGGGTTCGGGCCACCGCGCTCAGCGCTTTCCGGACCGTGGTGGCCGTCTCGGCCGGATCGTGGTCCGCGCCGTCGCCGATGCCGAGGCAGACGTCGCAGCGGCCGCATCCAGCCAGGGTTTCGGCTTCGTCGCCGAAATAGCGGAGGATGGCGTCGTGCCGGCAGGAACCGCCCTCGGTCCACCGGATCAACTCGAGAAACATCGACCAGCGGTGGGCCACCCGGATCGGATCCGGGATGACGCCGTCGTTAGGCATCTCGAGGAGCCGCCGCCGGAGCGGCAGGTCGGCCGGGCTGGTGCAGAGCACCCCGACCGCGGGCTCCCCGTCGCGCCCCGCGCGGCCCACTTCCTGATAATACGCCTCGATCGACCCTGGCGGGGCGAGATGGATGACTGCCCGGACGTCGGCCCGGTCGATGCCCATCCCGAACGCGTTGGTGGCGACGATGACCTCGAGCTTGCCGTTCCGGAACCGCTGCTGGGCCCGCTCCCTGGTCGGTCCGTCGAGGCCAGCGTGGTATGGTGCCACCTTCCATCCCGCCGCCGCGAGCCGATCCGCTTCTTCTTCGGTGATCCGCCGGGTCGGGGCGTAGACGATGGCCGTGCCAACGCTCTTCCGGGGCCCGCCGATCGCTTCCGCCAGGGTGGCATCCACGATCCCGGCCGTGTCGGCCGCGCTCCGGACCTCCCGGACCCGGAGTCCGAGGTTGGGCCGGGCAAACCCCCGAACCATCTGCGGCGTGTCCGCCGGAAGCCCGAGCCGGGCGACGATTTCGTCCCGAACCACTGGCGTGGCCGTGGCGGTGCACGCCAGCACCCGGGCCCGCGGGAGATCCGCCACCAGATCGCCGATCTGGAGATACTCGGGCCGGAAGTCGTGGCCCCATTCCGAAATGCAGTGGGCTTCGTCGACCGCCAGCAGCGGGCAATCGAGGTCCCGCACCAGCGCCCGGAACCCGGGAAACGCCAACCGCTCCGGCGCCACGTACGCGATGGCGTACTCGCCCCGACCCAGCGCGCTCATCCGTCCCCGGATTTCGTCGGAGGGAAGGGTGGCCGCCAGAAAGGTGGCCGAAATGCCGCGCGCTTCGAGGGCCGCCACCTGATCGTGCATCAACGACACCAGCGGCGAAACGACGACCGTTGTTCCGCCGAGCACGGTGGCCGGCAACTGGTAGGTGAGACTCTTCCCGCCGCCGGTCGGCGCCACGAGGAGCAGCCGACGCTCGGCAATGATGGTCTCGATGGCTTCCCGCTGTCCTGGCCGGAAGGCGGCGTAGCCGAGGCGGACGAGCGCCTGATCGAGGTCGGTGGCCAGGGTGGTCATTGGGCGGCGGTATGGTAGTCGCCGCCCCGACCCCGGGGCAACCCGAAATCGCGCCCCTCAGGTCCAAATCAACGCAATTACTCGGCGATGTACCGCCACGGCTCACTCGGACTCCCTCGATACCACACCGTGAAGAACGAAACCCCGGGCGGGGAACCCGCCGGCGCGGGTCCGTTCGGACGGATCAGTCCGATGGTTACGCCGAGGTCGCCGCTCGTCGCCACGACGACCCGATCCGGTGCCCACGACACCGGGCTCTGGTCCGGTGGTCCGCCCTGACCCACTTGGGCCCCGATGGCCTCGGAGCCCACCACGAACGCTGCCGCGGTCGGCCCTCCCATGTTCACGGCATCCGTCCGTCCCCATTTGACGAACGCGGGGCCGAGCCCGATCCGTTGCGCTTCATCCGAGAATGCCCGCTCAGCCTGATCGAGACTGGAACGAAATTGCTCGACGGCGATCGAGTCCGCGCCGGGCACCATCTGGGCGGGCAGCGCCGGTGCCATTCGGGTCTCCGGCGCCTGACCATCGGCCCGAGGTCCCCGTCGGTAGACGCGGACCCGCCAGCCCGCCGGTTCCTTGACCCAGTAGGCCAGGTACTTCCATCGGACTCGGGTGCTATCCACTCGGGTCAGCGTGCCGTAGCCGAACGTGAACCCGTGCCGCCCATCGGCCGAGACGCCGACCCGGATCGGGGCCCACGCAACTCGACCACCGACGTTGTCGGGAATCGACCGGAGCAGTTCGGTCACGGCGGCTTTGCCATCGGCAAACGTCCCGCCGGGCGCGGGCACCGTCACGTCCGCGGCGAACATCGCGGCCAGACCGGAGACGACGTCGGTACCGGCCGCCATCGTCCCGAAAGTGCTGTCGGCGGCCCAGAGCTCGGCGGCGACGGTTTCGGGCGCGAGGGGTTTGCTGGCGGGGGGAGCCTCGCAGGCGGCAACACAGCAGGCCGTCGCGATGGCGGCGAACAGCGAATGAGTGCGGAGCATGCTGACCTTACTCGCCCCCGTCGGGTTCGGTTTCAGGGTCCGATAGCCGCATGGGGCGGTTCCGACACCATCACCGGCCCGCGCTGGGCCCGCGGCGACGAGTGCTCCCTGAGCGACGGGGTCAACCCGAAACCTCACGCTCCGGCCCTACGAACGGTACCATATCAGGGCTGGCCTCACCCCAATCGGGAGTTCCGTCATGCTTCTCGGGCTCGTCGCGAGCGCCGCGTTCTCGTTCTCGTCCCCGCCGCTGCCCGCTTCGGGATTCGTTCAGGATTCGACCCGCCCCCGGTCTGCCGCCGGGTTGCCGCTCCAAGCCTCGGCCCGGACGTTCCGCCTCAGCACCGCGCGCGGCACCTGGATGTCGGTCGACATCACCCCCGATGGTCGGACCCTGGTGTTCGACCTGCTCGGCGATCTCTACACCCTGCCCATCGGGGGTGGTCGGGCCACTCGGCTGACCAGCGGTCTGGCCTTCGACGCCCAGCCCCGGATCAGCCCGGACGGCAGGCGGGTGGCCTTCATCTCCGATCGGAGCGGAAGCGACCACCTCTGGACCATGGCGCGCGATCGGCGCGACTCGCTCCAGATCACCAAAGGCAACCTGCAGGGCGTCTCGTCGCCGGAATGGACCCCGGACGGCGCGGGTCTGGTCGTCACCCGAGGTCCGGCCGGACCGGGGGCGGCCAAGCTCTGGCTCTACCATGCCACCGGTGGCAGCGGCCTCCCCCTGATCCGCGAACCGGCTGGCCGATTCACGTTAGGCGCCGCGTTCGGATCCGATCCCCGTTACGTCTGGTACGCTTGGCGCGACGACGGATTCCAGTACAACGCCCGGTTCCCGACGTTCCAGCTCGGCGTCTACGATCGGGAAGCGGGAACCCAGACCACGATGTCGGCTCGTCAGGGGTCGGCCTTCCGCCCCACCTTGTCGCCCGACGGGAAATGGCTGGCCTACGGTACCCGGTACAAGACCGAATCCGGGCTCCGGATCCGCGACCTCGCCACCGGTGACGAACGCTGGCTGGCCTATCCCGTCCAGCGCGACGACCAGGAAGGGTCGTCCTCGCTCGACGTCATGCCCGGCTTCACCTTCACGCCCGACTCGCGCGAGGTCATCGCCTCCTATGGCGGTCGGCTCTGGCGGATTCCCGTGGCCGGTGGGGCCGCCGCCGAGGTTCCCTTCCAGGTGGAGGAAGACATCGCGATCGGTCCGGAGGTCCGGTTTGCCTATCGGGTCGACACCGGCGCGGTCCAGGTTCGCCAGATCCGGGACGCGGTCCCGTCGCCCGACGGCCGCCGACTGGCGTTCTCCGCGTTAGGCAGAATCTATCTGATGGACTGGCCCTCCGGGGCGCCTCGACGGCTCACCAACTTCGAGGCCGGCGAGCACTATCCGGTCTGGTCACCCGATGGGGGGGCGGTGGCGTTCGTCACCTGGAGCGATCGCGAAGGTGGTCACGTCTACCGCGCGCCAGCCACCGGTGCGGGCCAGCCCCAGCGGCTCACCCGGGTCCCGGCCCGCTACTCCCAGCTGGCCTGGGCGCCCGACGGGCAACGGCTCGTGGCCGTCCGCGCCGCCAGCCGGGACATGCAGGAGACCCTCGAACGCTTCGGCGGGGGCCTCGGCGCCGAGTTCGTTGCCATCCCCGCGGTGGGCGGGGAGGTCACCGTCATCGCGCCGACCGGCGGACGGCAAGCGCCCCATTTCGGGCCCGATCCAAATCGGATCTACACCTCGAGTTTCGGAGACGGCCTGGTGTCGATGCGGTGGGATGGGACCGACGTGAAGGGACATGTGAAGGTGACGGGCTCGCCGGCGCCGGGGAGCACCAACCCCCCGCCCGCCAGCCTGATCCTGATGGCGCCGGCCGGTGATCAGGCCCTGGCCCAGGTCGGCAGCGACCTCTACGTCGTGACGGTCCCGCTGGTGGGCGGACCAACCCCCAGTATTTCGGTGGCCGACCCCGCCAACGCCGCCATGCCGGTCCGCAAGCTGACCGACATCGGCGGCGAATTTCCGGCCTGGGAAGCCGGCGGTCGCCGGGTCCACTGGTCGATCGGGAATGCCCACCTCGTCTATGACCTCGATCGGGCCCGGGCGTTCGACGACAGCGTCCGCGCCGCGCCCGCCGATACCTCCCGGCGCGAACGGCCCCGCTATCGGCCCGAGGAACAGCGGGTTCGGATCTCGGCCCAGCGGAGTATTCCCCGCCAGACCCTGGTCCTCCGCGGCGGCCGAGCCATTACCATGCGGGGCACCGAGATCATCGACAACGCCGAGGTCGTGATTCGGGACGATCGGATCGTGTCGATCGCCCCCGCGGGTTCGGCCCCGACCCCGGCCGGGGCCAAGGTTATCGACGTCTCCGGCAAGACCATCGTCCCCGGCTTCATCGACACCCACGCCCATTTTCGCCACAATCCCGGCGTCCATTTCGGGCAACCCTGGGCCTATCTCACGAATCTGGCCTACGGGGTCACCACCGCGCGCGACCCCCAGACCGCCACCACCGATGTGCTGAGCTACGCCGACCTGGTCGAGACCGGCCGGATGATCGGCCCCCGGGTTTACTCGACCGGCCCGGGCGTCTTTGCCGGCGAGCAGATCCGGAACCTCGATCACGCCCGGGATGTGCTCAAGCGGTACAGTCAATATTACGACACCAAAACCCTCAAGATGTACATGTCGGGCAACCGCCAGCAGCGGCAGTGGATCATCATGGCGGCCAAGGAGTTAGGCCTCATGCCCACGACCGAGGGTGGGATCGACTTTGCCCTCGAGATTACCCACGCCCTCGACGGCTATTCGGGCGTCGAACACTCGCTTCCCGTTTACCCGCTCTTTGGTGACGTGGTGAACCTGTTCAAGAACAGCGGGACGGCCAACACCCCAACTCTGGTGGTGGCCTACGGCGGGCCCTGGGCGGAGAACTACTACTACGCCACCGAACGGGTGGCCGACGACCCCAAACTGTCCCGATTCATGCCGGACGCCGAACTCGACGGCCGGGCCCGGCGGCGGGGAGGCAACCCTGGCGTGGCGGGCTGGGTCTTACCCGAGGAGCACATCTTCCCCAAGCATGCGGAGTTCCTCAAAGCCCTCGTCGAGGCGGGCGGCCGGGTGGGGGTCGGCGGGCATGGGCAGTTGCAGGGGCTCGCCTATCACTGGGAGCTCTGGTCGATCCAGGCCGGCGGGATGACCCGGCATGATGCCCTCCGGGCTGCTACAATTCTCGGCGCGGAAGCCATTGGCTTGGAACGAGATCTGGGCTCGATCGAGGCCGGCAAACTCGCCGATCTAGTGGTGCTGGACCGAAATCCGCTCGACGACATTCGAAACTCGAAGGCAATCCGGTACGTGGTGAGGGGCGGCAGACTCTATGATGGGGAAACCCTCGACGAGATCGCCCCGAACCCCCGACCATTGCCGAACCCCTGGTGGCGCGACTCGGCGCCCCGAACCGCGGCTGGTATTCGTTGACCCTCACACCTCGACCCGAAGGTTCCATGCGTCGGTATTCACACCTCCTCCTCGGTCTGGCCGCAGTCGCTACGGCGACGCCGGTCGTGGCTCAGGACAGCCTGCCCCTCGCCCCGGCGCGGGTGGCCAAGTTCACCACCTCCAAGGGAACCTGGCTCTCGCTCGACGTCAGTCCGGACGGTCAGCGGATCGTGTTCGATCTCCTCGGCGATCTGTACACCCTCCCGATCGCCGGCGGCCAAGCGACCCGGATCACGAGCGGGATGGCGTTCGACGCCCAGCCCCGCTTCAGCCCGGACGGCAAACGGCTGACCTTCATTTCCGACCGAAGCGGTGGCGACAACGTCTATGTCGCCAACGCCGACGGGACCGGAATCCGCCGGATCACCTACGGCAACCAGGGGTGGTTCATCTCGCCCGAGTGGATGCCTGACGGCAAGTACATCGTGGCCTCGGCGGCGGGCGGCGGTTTCGGCGCCCCGAAGCTGACCTTGTACGACGTCCAGGGTGGCACCGGCGTGGTCCTGACTCGGAACACCGGAGCCACGGCCTTCTTCGGTGCCTCGCCTTCGCCCGATGGGCGCTTCATCTATTACGGCGCCCGGCAGGGGCCCTGGCAGTACAACGCCGCCATGCCGCAGTTCCAGGTCGGGGTCTACGACCGGCAGGCCGGCACCAACACGATCGTGACCTCGCGTTACGGGTCCGGCATGCGACCCGCCATCTCGCCCGATGGCAAGTGGCTCGTCTACGGGAGTCGTGAGGGCCAGGAGACGGGCCTCCGAATCCGCGAACTCGCCAGCGGCTCCGAGAAGTGGCTCGCTTTCCCGGTGCAGCGCGACAACATGGAGTCGGTGCCCGATCTCGATGCGCTGCCCGGATACGCCTTCACCCCGGACGGCCGCGCCATCGTCACCACCTATGGCGGCGAGATCTGGCGGGTTCCGGTGGACGGCACCGCCCCGGCCAAGATCCCCTTTACCGTCGCCGCCGAGGTGGCCGTCGGCCCCGAAGTGAAGTTCGAGTATCCGATCGAGGACAGCCCGACCTTCACGGCTCGCCAGATCCGCGATGCCGTGCCGTCGCCCGACGGACGGCGAGTGGCGTTTACCGCGCTCGACCGGCTCTACGTGGCCGATCTCCCGAACGGGACCCCGCGGCGGGTCACCAGCGCGGAAACCGGCGAGTATCACCCGGCCTGGTCGCCGGACGGCGCGTCCCTCGCTTTTGTCACATGGGACGGGACCGACGGCGCCCTGATGCGGGTGGAACTCAGTGGCGGGCAGCCGCGCCGGCTTGCCGCCGCCAACGCCTTCTGGCAGGTGCCAGCCTGGTCGCCGGACGGACGCCGGATCGTGGCGATCCGGTCAGATGCCCGGAACCTCAAGGAACAAATCGATCCCTTCATCGGTGACGGGCAGGGTGCCGAGTTCGTCTGGGTGTCCGCGCAGGGCGGCGAACCGACGGCCATTCGCCCCACCGGCGGCAATCTCGGCGTTCCGCACTTCACCGCCGATACCGGCCGGATCTACCTCTACGGCTTCTTCCCCCCGGCCCCGGGGGCGCCGCCCCAGGGATTCGTCGCCGCGCTGGCGTCGATGCGATGGGACGGTACCGATCTCAAGCAGCACCTCCAGGTGACCGGTCCGTTGCCGCTTGGCTTCGGGGCGCCGGATGGTCGCAAGTACCAGGAGCCGTTCGCCCCGCGGCAGCCGTCCAGTTCGATGGGTGACCTCCTCCCCCCGAACTTCATGGACGCCCGCGAACCCACGGTGGTCGGCCCCCGCGCCGACGTGATCCGGATGGCCCCCAAGGGCGACCTGGCCCTGGCGGCTTTCGGGAACGATGTCTACGTGGTTCGGGTCCCCCAGATCGGCGGAGCGGTACCGACCGTGTCGGTGGCCAAGATGGACAGTTCCGCTACCCGGTCGCTCAAGCTGACCGATATCGGTGGCGAGTTCCCGGCCTGGAGCGCCGACGGCCGAACCATCCACTGGTCGATCGGCAACGCCTTCGTGTCCTATGATGTGGAGCGGGGCCTGGCGGTCGACGACAGTCTTCGGGCCGCCGGCGCCGATACCACCACCCGGATCCGGAACCAGTACCAGCCGGTGGAACGGCGGATCGCCGTCAGCGCTCAACGCGATATCCCGCAGGGTACCGTCGTGCTTCGTGGCGCCCGCGTGGTGACGATGCGAGGCGCTGAAGTGGTCGAGAACGCGGACGTCGTGGTTCGTAACAACCGGATCGTCAGTGTTGGGGCTCGCGGCTCGGCTCCGGCCGATGCCCGGGTCGTGGACGTGGCCGGCAAGACCATCATTCCCGGGTTCGTCGATACCCACTCGCACATGTGGCCGGCCTGGGGGATCCACTGGCAGCGGTCGTGGATCTACGACGCCAACCTGGCCTACGGCGTCACCACCACCCGCGATCCGCAGACCAGCACCACGGACGTGCTCAGCTATCAGGACCGGGTCGAAGCCGGCAGCATGAGCGGTCCGCGGGTCTACTCGACCGGCCCCGGGGTCTTTACGGGTGACCGGATCGGCTCGCTCGACAAGGCGCGGAGCGTCCTCAAGCGCTACAGCGAGTACTACGACACCAAGACCTTCAAGATGTACATGTCAGGTAACCGGCAGACCCGTCAGTACCTGATCGCGGCGTCGCGCGAACTCAAGCTGATGCCGACCACCGAGGGCGGTCTCCAGTTTGCCCTCAACATGACCCACGCCATCGACGGCTATCCGGGCATCGAGCACACCATTCCGCTCTACCCGATGTACGACGACGTGATCCAACTCCTCAAGACCTCGGGCACCGTCAATTCACCGACGCTGCTCGTGACGTACGGCGGACCGTGGGCCGAGAACTACTTCTACTCCCGCGAGGACGTCGTCGGGGACAAGAAGCTCCGCCACTTTACGCCGTCGGAGGAATTCGACCTCAAGACCCGGCGCCGGATGGCCGGTCCCGGTCCGTCGGGCTGGGTTCACGAGTCCGAGGTCATGTTCCGGAAGCACTCCGAGTTCAACCGGCGGCTGCTCGAGGCGGGCGCCTGCACCGGCGTCGGCAGCCATGGCCAGCTCCAGGGCCTCGGCTACCACTGGGAACTCTGGGCCATGGCGAGCGGCGGCATGAAGCCGATCGACGCCATCAAGGCCGCCACCCTCTGCGGCGCCCAGGCCATCGGGCTCGGCCGGGACCTCGGCTCCATCGAGGCCGGCAAGCTCGCGGACCTGATCGTGCTCGACCGGAACCCGCTCGAGAACATCCGGAACACCAACAGCGTCAAGTTCGTGATGAAGAACGGTCGCCTCTACGAGGGCGACACCATGAACGAGATCTGGCCTCGGCAGAAACCGGCGGCCGATGAACCGTGGCGTCACGCGGCGCCCACCTCGACCACCGGCAGTCGGTGAGGCGCGCCATGACCGATACTCGGAAGCCCAATCAGACCATGCTCCCCGTCTTTGCCCGGATCGCGCCACTGGCCGCGATTGCCCTCGGCCTCGTGGCCGCCCCTCTCGCCGCGCAGGGCCCCGGTGGGCCCGGCGGCCCCGGCGGACCGCCGCCCAAGCCGCTTCCCCTCGAGGCCAAGCGGAAGGCGGAGTTCACCACCTCCAAGGGCACCTGGATTTCGCTCGACGTGAGTCCCGACGGCCAGACCATCGTCTTCGACCTCCTCGGCGATCTCTACACGATGCCGATCGGCGGTGGCAAAGCCACCGCGCTGACCACGGGTCTGGCCTTCGACGGCCAGCCCCGATTCAGCCCGGACGGCAAGTCGATCGTCTTCGTGTCCGATCGAAGCGGTGGCGACAACGTCTACACGATGACGCTCGACAAGCGCGACACCACCCAGCTGACGCAGGGGAATGCCAGCCAGTACATCTCGCCCGAATGGTCGCCGGACGGGAAGTACATCGTGGTGGCGCGGGGCGCGGGATCGTTCCCGGCCGCCAAGCTCCACCTGCTGCCGGTGGACGGCGGCGCCGGGTTCCCGTTGATTCCCGCGACCCCCCAGAACGCCCAGCTCAAGACCCTCGGGCCCGCCTTCAGTCCCGATGGGCGGTTCGTCTGGTTCTCGGCCCGGTCCGGCGATTGGCACTACAACGCCGTCTTCCCGCAGTACCAGGTCGGCCGCTACGATCGCGAAACCGGCACCGTCACCCAGCTGACGGGGCGCTACGGATCGGCCTTCCGTCCGGCGGTGTCGCCGGACGGCAAGTGGCTCACCTATGCCACCCGACACGAAGCCAACACCGGGCTTCGGCTTCGCAACCTGACCACCGGGGACGAAGACTGGCTCGCCTATCCGATCCAGCGCGACGACATGGAGGCCCGCTCCACCCTCGACGTCATCCCGGGCTATTCGTTCACGCCCGACTCCCGCGCGGTGATCATCGCCTACGCCGGCGAGATCTGGCGCGTTCCGGTCGACAAATCGACGCCGGTCAAGGTGGCGATGAGCGTCGACGTGAAGGCCGACGTCGGGCCCGAAGTGAAGTTTGCCTATCGGGTCGACACCACCGCCAATCTGGTGGCCAAGCAGATCCGCAATCCGGCGCCTTCGCCGGACGGCAAGCGTCTGGCGTTCGTGGCGCTCGATCGGCTCTACGTCATGGACCTGCCTTCGGGCACCCCGCGCCGGGTCTCGGCGGCCGATGTCGGCGAGTACCAGCCGGTCTGGTCACCCGACGGGAAGACCCTGGCGTGGATTACCTGGGGTGACGCCGCCGGCGGTCACATCATGAAGGCCGCCATGGATGCCCGGGTCATTACCCCCGTGCAGGTGACGCGGACCGCCGCCCTCTACAGCAACCCTGCCTTCAACCCCGATGGCTCCCGGATCGTGGCCACTCGCAATGCCGCCCGGGAACTGGTCGAGGCCTCCGGCCACGGTGGCAACCCATCCGGTGGTGACTTCGTCTGGGTTCCGACCGCCGGTGGCGAGGTGAACCTCATCGCGCCGACCGCCGGCCGCGATGTCGCTCATTTCGTTCGGACCGAGCCGGATCGGATCTATGCGTCCGGCTTCGGCGAGGGCCTGGTGTCGTTCCGCTGGGACGGATCCGACGTCAAGCAGATCGTCCGGGTCGTGGGACCCACCCCGTTTGCGGGGGGCATCGGCGGCACCGTGCTCGAGCCGGAAGGGGAGATGATGTTCCTTCCCCGCCGGATTGCGCCGGTCGGGGCCGACGTCGTGCGCGCCGTCACCCAGCTCGAAGGCGGCGCCCCATTCCTGCCCGCCAGTCTGATCATGATCTCTCCCCAGGGCGATCGAGTCTTTGCCCAGGTTCAGCGCGATGTGTACGTGGCGCCGCTCGCCAAGGTCGGTGGCCCGGTGCCGATGCTGAACGTCATGGGTGGCGGCCCGGTGCCCCTGAGGAAGCTGACTGACGTTGGTGGCGAGTTCCCGGTCTGGGCCCCCGACGGCCGAACCGTGCACTTTGCGCTTGGCAACGTGCTCTTCACCTATGATCTCGAACGAGCCAAGACCGTCGATGACAGCCTCAAGGTCGTCAATCGCGCCAAGGCGGACAGCGCTCGGACCAAGCAGGCCATCCAGGACAGCGTCAAGACCCTCAAGGCCCGCGGCGACAGCCTCATCAAGGCGCTCCAGCCCGTGCCGGATTCGCTCAAGGTCAAGATCTTCGACCTCGAGACCAGGCTCACGGCCGACTCGGTCCGCGCCGCTCGCGCCAAGGCCGATTCCGTCAAGGCCAAGCCGGATTCGGTCAGGGCCAAAGCCGACACCACCAAGAAGGCCGACCCGAAGAAGGATGAGAAGCCTGGCTACAAGCCGGTCGAGCTGACGATCAAGGTGGAAGTGGCTCGTGACATCCCGCGCGGCACCCTCGTCCTCCGGGGCGGCCGGGCGGTGACGATGAAGGGCAAGGAGATCATCGAGAACGCCGACGTCGTGGTCCGGGACAATCGGATCATCGCCATCGGGGCCCGCGGGCAGGTGGCGGTACCGTCGGGCGCCCGGATCGTCGACGTCTCGGGCAAGACGGTCATGCCGGGCATGATCGACGTCCACTACCACGCGCAGTGGCTGATCCCCGAAGTGCACCCCGGTCAGGCCTGGCAGTATCTGACCACGCTGGCCTATGGCGTCACCACCACCCGCGACCCGCAGACCGCCACCAGCGACATCCTGAGCTACCAGGATCGCGTCGAGGCCGGCGGGATGATCGGGCCCCGGATCTACTCGACCGGGCCCGGGCTCTTTGCCGGTGACAACATTCGCGACGCCGAGCACGCCAAGACGTTCCTCAAGCGCTACGCGCAGTACTGGGACACCAAGACCCTCAAGATGTACATGTCGGGCAACCGCCAGCAGCGGCAGTGGATCATCATGG
>CADEGB010000033.1 GCA_902826755.1 uncultured Gemmatimonadota bacterium | reverse complement strand
GATCTTCCTCCTAATGACCCCTTCGCGCAAAGGCCGGCAGGTCCGCAACGCCCGGCTCCACGACGAGGCAATTCCCCTGGAGCTGGTGATCAAGGACGTCGGGACCAAGGTGCCTCGGGTGTCTGGCACCGCCGTATTCATGACACCGGATCCGACGGGTGCGCCCCCGGTACTCCTCCATCATCTCAAGCACAACAAGGTGCTGCACGAACGGGTCGTGCTGATGGCGATCGTCAACCACCTCGTGCCCCAGATCCCCGCCGCGGAGCGACTCGAAACGAAGGAACTCGGGGGCGGGTTCCACGTCGTCGTGGCCCACTACGGCTTCATGGAGACTCCGGACGTTCCGACCCTGATCGCGGCCTTGCCGGCCTACGGCCTTGCCATCGATCTCAAGACGACCAGTTTCTACCTCGGGCGCGAAACCCTGATCCTGGTGAAGCGGCGCGGCGAAGACCTCCGTGAGTGGCTGCTCCGTCGGATGCCGATGTGGCGGAAGAAGATCTTCGTGCTGATGGCCAACAATGCGAGGCCAGCCACGGCGTTCTTCAATTTGCCGCCGAATCGGGTGGTTGAAATGGGCGCGCAGATCCAAATCTGAGCACGGATTTCACATGACGAATAATCACCGGCAGGCACCGACCGGCAAAGCCCTCGCCGGGCTCACGTTCGCCGCCCTAGGCGTGGTCTATGGCGACATCGGGACGAGTCCGTTGTATGCCCTCAAGGAGTGCTTTGCCGAGGGCCATGGGCTCGAGCCGACACCGGAGAACGTGATCGGGGTACTGTCGCTCATCCTCTGGTCGCTGATGTTCGTGGTGACGTACAAGTACGTCACCGTCATGCTCAAGGCCGACAACCGGGGCGAGGGCGGAATCCTGGCCCTGCTGGCCCTGGTGCGGACGCACGGCGGCAGCGACGGGCTCCGCCGCGGCCTGGTCATGCTGGCCCTGTTCGGGGCGGCACTCCTGTATGGCGACGGGGTCATCACCCCCCCGGTCTCCGTGCTCGGCGCGCTCGAAGGGGTCCAGGTCGCGGCTCCGGCGTTCGAGCGGTTCATCGTTCCCGCCGCCGTGGCCATCCTGTTCGGCCTGTTCCTGCTGCAGCGTCACGGGACCGACCGGGTGGGCAAGCTGTTCGCGCCGATCATGGTGATCTGGTTCGGCTCGATCTCGGTGTGGGGCGTGATGGGGATCGTCGACAATCCCGTGGTGCTCAAGGCGTTCAATCCCTGGTATGCGGTCGACTTCTTCATTCGCGACGGCTGGGTCGGGTTCCTGATCCTCGGTGCTGTGGTCCTGGTGCTGACGGGCGGGGAAGCGCTCTACGCCGACATGGGCCATTTCGGTCCTCGGCCAATCCGGATCGCCTGGCTCGGCTTGGTGCTTCCCGCGCTGATGATCAACTATTTCGGCCAGGGCGCTTTGCTGCTTTCGCGACCGGAGGCGGTCAGCAATCCGTTCTTCGAGCTGGTGCCGAGGGGATTGCTGTATCCGATGATCGTGGTGGCCACCCTCGCCGCGATCACCGCTTCCCAGGCCCTGATCTCCGGGTGCTTTTCCCTGACCCGTCAGGCCGTGCAACTCGGGTACTCTCCCCGCGTTACCATCCGCCATACCTCCGCGGTGGAATCCGGGCAGATCTACGTACCCGAGGTGAACTGGGCCCTGATGATCATGTGTCTGCTCTGCGTCGTCGGGTTCCAGTCCTCGGCCCGGCTTACCGCGGCCTACGGCATCGCGGTCACCGGGACGATGGCTATCACCACCGTTCTCTTCGCGCACGTGGCCCGGTTCCGGTGGGGCTGGCCAGTCTGGCGGGTGGCGGCGACGACGACCCTGTTCCTGGTGGTCGACCTCGCCTTCTTTTCCGCCAACATGGTCAAGTTCGCCCACGGTGGCTGGTTCCCGCTGGTCATCGGGGTCGTGATCTTCACCCTGCTCACGACCTGGAAGGCGGGCCGGCGGCTGGTGTCGGAGGCTACCCGGAGCCCGCTGACTCTCGAGGATTTCGTCGCCAGCTTCACCAAGAGCGCGACCCATCGGATCGCCGGCACCGCCGTGTTCATGAATTCGGATCCGATCGGCGTGCCGCACATGCTCCTTCATCACCTCAAGCACAACGGGGTGCTCAAGGAACAGGTCATCTTCCTTTCGATCCAGGCCGAGGAGGTGCCGACGGTCGATTCGGACGACCGGATCGAGCACGAGGAACTCGGGGCCGGATTCCACCGAGTGGTGGCGCGGTACGGGTTCATGGAGACGCCCGATATCCCGGCACTGCTCCCCGGTCTGGCCCGTTTCGGGCTGGTGTTGTCACCGATGCAGGTGTCGTATTTCCTGGGGCGGGAAACGCTGCTGCCAACCGGCCCGCGGAACCTGGCCGGTTGGCGGAAGCGACTTTTCATCGTGATGTCGCGGAACGCCCAGTCGGCGGCGAGTTTCTTCAACCTGCCGCCGAACCGGGTCGTGGAGATGGGCGCCCAGATCCAGATTTGATCGGCAGCCCGCCGATCCTCAGACGCCGTCGTCGACCACCACCCCGGCGTCCGGCACCACGTCGCCCTCGCCGTTGCCGCTGGCGCGGAGAGCCCGGATGGTCAGCAGGCCGGTTCCGGTGGTGGCCTGGGTGGCGGCGATGCCGGCGTCCGTGTTGCCGGTGACGTGGGCTCGCCGGACCGAGGCGTCGAGGTTGCCGCCGCTGTTCTCGTCGAATTCGATCCCGTCGGCGCCGTTGCCCGTGGCCACCGCGTTGATGATCTCCGCCCACAGATCGCCGTTCGAGTCTTCACGGACCTGGATGCCGCCGATCACGTTCTCGTTCGTCTTCGGGCTGATGATCCGGGCCCGGAGGTTTCCTTCGCCCTTTTCGCGGAGCTTGAGCCCGGCGTCGCCATCCGCCGCGCCGTTGCCGTTGGCGGTGACATCCACCAGCGTGGCGATCAGGTCCCCACCGCCGGCAAAGTCGTCATCCTCCTCGAACTCGATGCCTTCCTCGGCGTTGTTGGACCCCCAGACCCTGGTCATTCGCACCTCGAGGTTGCCCGCGTCGTTCTCGTTCAGGTCGATGCCCTGCTCGAAGTTGTCGTTGGCGCGGACCTGAACGAACTCGCCCACCAGGTTGCCGGCTCCCGCCTCGTCGACGTCGATCCCGTCGTCGTAGTCCGCCGGGTCGAAGGCGCCGTTGGCGAGGAAGTCGGTCCGGTGCACCGAGAAATCAGCCGAGCCGTTGCTCCGTTCGTCGAGTTCGACCCCGTCGCCGCCGTTCCCGAGGACGACGGTGTTCCGGATCTCGGCCTTCAGGTCGCCCTCGCCGCCCTCGTTGACGCGGAGGCCGTCCTGGTCGATGGCGGCAAAGCCGTTCCGCTCGAACCGGCTGCCCCAGACCTTGACCGACACGGAGGCGGCCGATCCGGTTTCCGCGGTCGAGTTGGGATCGCTGAAGTACTCACTCTGGTCGTTGATCAGCACCCCGTGGAGCCCGTTGTCGAACGCCCGGATCTCGTCGAGCACCACCTCGATCGTGCCGGTGCGACCCGCGGGCACCGCCACCGTGATGCCGACGCCCGGCGCGTTCCGCACCGTCAGGCCGCCGAGGTACAGATCGGCACCGCCATCGGCGAGCAGGGCGGTCTGTCCCGCCCCCAGCCCGCCAGCCTTCAACTCGGCCTTCTCGCCTTCGATCCGGAGCGACTGGGGCCCCGAGTAGACCAGCGGCGAGGTCAGCGTGATCGACCGAATCCTCCGATCGAACCGGATCCGACCGATTCGCGGGTTGGCGTTCGCTTCGGCCAAAGCGGCCCGGAAGCTCCCGGAACCGCCGTCGGCGGAGGAGGTGACCCAGACGGTGCCGGATTCCGGCCGGCCCGAACTGAACGAAGGGGAGACGGGATCCTGGGCCTCGTCGGCGCAGGCGGTCACGACGAGCGCGGCAATCGCCGCGGTGGCGAAGCGCTTCACGGGCACTCCTGAGGTTGGGCGGAGACGGTGGAACGCGCCGATGGGAGCGTCCCGGGACGCCGCCAACGTACCGACTCAGGATGACGGACCGGTCACGCGGGGGTAACTAACGGATGGCGCTACCGCCGCCGGGTGGCCCAGCGGCTCCCTTGACGCAGCTTGTGCACCTTCGGGGTGATCTGATAGGCACAATACGGCTGGTCGGTGTTGCGGGTGTAGTAGCCCTGGTGATACGCGTCGGCCGGGTAAAACCGGGCATCCGGCTCGACCGTGGTGACGATCGGATCGGCAAAGACCTTTCCGGCCGTCAGCTCGGCGATGACCGCCTCCGCCGTCCGCCGCTGCTCGGGCGTGGCGGGGAAGATGGCCGACCGGTACTGGGTGCCACGGTCGGGTCCCTGCCGGTTCAGGGTGGTCGGGTCGTGGAACGCGAAGAACACCTCGAGGAGGTCGCGGAACGACAGGACGGCCGGGTCGAAGGTGACTCGGACCGCCTCGGCATGACCGGTCCGGCCGGAGCAGACCTGCTCGTACGAGGGATTGGCCGCCGAGCCACCGAGGTATCCCGACACCACGGACTCGACGCCCTCGAGTTCCTGGAACACGGCCTCGAGGCACCAGAAGCAGCCTCCGGCCAGCGTTGCGACCTCCCGGGTCATCCTTCCTCGCTCTCGTACTGGTCCTTGAGCTTGGCCACCACGTTCGGATCGGCCAGCGTGGTGGTGTCGCCCAAGGCACGTCCCTCGGCGATGTCCTTGAGGAGCCGCCGCATGATTTTCCCGCTGCGAGTCTTGGGCACGTCGGCCACGAAGAAGATGTCATCCGGCTTGGCAATGGCCCCGATCTTCCGGGCGACGTGGTCTTTGAGATCGTCGCGGAGCTGGGCGGTGGCCCGGTTTCCTTCCTTGAGGATCACGAACGCCGCCAGCGCCTGGCCCTTGAGTTCGTGGGCCTTGCCCACCACGGCCGCCTCCGCCACGAGCGGGTGATCTACCAACGCGCTTTCGACCTCCATGGTTCCGATCCGGTGGCCCGCCACGTTGAGGACGTCGTCGACCCGGCCGAGGACCCACCAGTATCCGTCTTCGTCGAGTTTGGCGCCGTCGCCGGCAAAGTACCGGCCCGGAAAGCGGCTCCAGTAGGTCTCGTGGTAGCGGGCGTCGTCGCCGTAGATGGTCCGGAGCATCGACGGCCACGGCTCGGTCAGGGCCAGGAAGCCGCCGCCTTTTTCGAGCACGTGGCCCTGGGCGTCGAGCAGTTTGGCGCTGATCCCCGGGATCGGCACCGTGGCCGAGCCGGGCTTGGTGGTGGTGACCCCCGGAAGCGGGGTGATCATGATGGCGCCGGTTTCCGTCTGCCACCAGGTGTCGACGATCGGGCAGCGACCCCCGCCGATATGCTGCTGGTACCAGATCCACGCCTCGGGGTTGATCGGTTCGCCAACGGAGCCGAGCAGTCTGAGGGTTCCGAGGTCATGGGCGGCGGGGTGCTCGGTACCCCATTTCATGAACGCGCGAATTGCGGTTGGCGCGGTGTAGAAGACGGTGACGCCATACCGTGCGATGATCTCCCACATCCGGTCGCGGGCGGGCCAGTCCGGGGCGCCCTCGTACATCACCACCGTGGCCCCGTTGGCGAGCGGGCCGTAGACCACGTACGAATGGCCCGTCACCCAGCCAATGTCCGCGGTACACCAGAAGACGTCCTCTTCCTTGAGGTCGAAGACCCATCGGGTCGTGGCGGTGACCTGGGTGAGGTACCCGCCGGTGCTGTGGACGATACCCTTCGGCTTTCCGGTGGTGCCCGAGGTGTAGAGGATGAAGAGGAGATCCTCGGCTTCCATCGGCTCGGGGGCGCACTTGGCGTCGGCGGCCCGGACGAGGTCGTGCCACCAGTAGTCCCGTCCCGGCGTCATGGTCGCGCCGGCTTCGGATGAGGCGGTGCCCATGAGCCGTTGGACCACCAGCACATGCTTGATGGTCGGGCAGCCGGCCACCGCCTGATCGGCAAACCGCTTGAGCGGGACGATCTGGCCCCGTCGATACCCGCCGTCGGCGGTGATGACGGCCACCGCCGCCGCGTCGTTGATCCGGTCGCGGAGGGACTCGGATGAGAACCCGCCGAACACCACCGAGTGGATCGCGCCGATCCGGGCGCAGGCGAGCATGGCGACGGCGGCTTCGGGGATCATCGGGAGGTAGATCGCCACCCGGTCACCCTTCTTGATGCCGAGTGCCTTGAGGGCGTTGGCGGCCCGGTTCACTTCCCGCGCCAGGTCCCAGTAGGTCAGGACCCGACGGTCGCCGGGCTCGCCCTCCCAGATGATGGCGGCCTTGTTGCGCCGAGGCCCCCGGAGGTGCCGATCGAGGCAGTTGGCCGACACGTTGAGCTTTCCGCCGTCGAACCACCGAGCGTGGGGTGGCTGCCAGTCGAGCACGGTCCGCCACGGTTCGATCCACTCGAGGGCGCGCGCCTGGTCGGCCCAGAACGCCAGCCGGTCCCGGTTGGCTTCGTCGTACAGCCCGGCCTGTGCGTTGGCCTGTGCCGCGAATTCGGGCGAGGGCGGGAACCGGCGCTGCTCGTCGAGGAGGGTGGCGAGTTGGTGAGACATGGGTCGCGGTCGGAGGTGAAGGTGACGACAACAATACTCGCGCGGAGGGTCCGTGGGGAATCGGTCGCTTGGGGTGCAGGATCTTGCTCCGGCCAGTGCAGTCTTTCACCACAGTGCGGTCGCCCAAGTTTTTGTCCCATCGTCACTTGCGGGATCGTACGTCGGCGCCGTCGAGTTGCAATCCAAGAGAGTCCGAGCGGAGTGCGATGTGGCGGGGACGCCATGAGCCTGTTTCGGGTTGCTTAAGTCATTCAGATCCGGTCGGTTATCGTGAAGGGTTCGGTGGCATTGGACTCGCCAGTTCGGAAGCCGAATCAGCGGCGCCGTCACTGGCGCGGAGCGAGACATCGATGTCGATGACGGACACGAACGAGCGGGTCGTGATGGCGCCCGAAGTGCTTGGCCTGGACTCCCGCGGGGTATTTCGCGATAGCGCGGTGGACCTGCTGGGTCAGCTCCCCGAGAAGGACGGCACGCTGCTGATCGATTTCGTCGGGACCCGACGGATCGATTCGGCCGGCCTTGGGGCCCTGATGCTGGTCCAGCGGAAGGCCGCCGAGCGCCAGCAGCGGGTGGTCCTTCGCCATCTGCGGGATGAATTCCGGTTCCTGCTGGTCCTCACCAAGCTCGACGATCTGTTCGAAATCGAAGCCAAATAGGCCGGTCGTCCCTATATTCTCCCGGCATCGGCGCACCGGCCCTGATGCCACCATCCCCCTCGAGTTCCCACCAACCGCTCCTGGCGATCGACGACGTTTCCCGGCGTTTTGGCCGGCGGACGGTCGTCAACCGCGTCACCCTGTCGGTCGAGGCCGGGGAGATCCATCTCGTCGTCGGGCCGAATGGGTCCGGCAAGTCGACCCTGGCCCGGCTCGGGGTCGGGCTCCTTCGGCCGCATGCCGGCATCGTTCGGGTTGGGGGCCAGGATCCGCGGACCGTTCCGGCGGCCCGGGGTGTCCTCGGATATCTCGGTCACGAGAGCCAGTTGTATGACGATCTCACCCCGGCGGAAAATCTCGAGTTTGCGGCTCAGTTGCTGGGCGTGGCGGACCGGGGCGGGGCGGCCGCGGCGGCGCTCGGGCGCTTCGGCGTCGATCCGGCCAGCCGGGTGCCGGTCCGGCGGCTGAGTCGGGGGTACGTTCAGCGGATCGCCCTGGCCCGATCGCTGGTCCATCGGCCGGCGCTGCTGGTGTGGGACGAGCCCCTGACCGGCCTAGACGCGCCGACGGTGGAGGCCACGGTCGGGGTGATCGAGGCGGAGCGGGCCCGGGGCGCCGCGGTGGTGTTGATCTCGCACGACTTGCCGGAACTCTGGCGCCTGGCGGCCCAGGTGCACGTCGTCCGAGACGGCGAGATTCGGCTTTCGGCCGACACCGGGATGGCCCTCGACCAGTTCCGGACGTCCTACGCCGGGTTGTTGGCATGAGCGTCATCCGGGCCGGGCTCGCGATCGCGGCCAAGGACGTCCGGGTGGAGCTGGCCAGCAAGACGGCGCTGGCGACGGCGATTACGTTCGCGGCGCTGGTGCTGGTGATCTTCAACTTTGCCCGGGACCCGGCCGAGGTGAAGCTCGAGGTGCTGGCGCCGAGCGTGCTATGGGTCACTTCCGCCTTTGCCGGCGTGGTGGCGTTGAATCGATCATTTACGATGGAACGGGAGCGGGGCGCCATCGAGGGGCTCCTCCTGGCGCCGGTAAGTCGGAGCGCCATCTATCTCGGGAAGTACCTCGCCAATCTGGCCTTTGTGCTGGTGGTCAACGCCGTCCTCCTGCCGCTGTTCATCGTGTTCTTCAACGTGGCCCCCAGTTCGGCCCTCGGGTGGATTGCCCTGCTGCTGGGCCTGGCCGCCGCGGGTTATGTGGCCATCGGGACCGTCCTCGCGGCCATGACGGTGCGGACCCGGTTTGCCGACTTGATGATGCCGGTGCTGCTCCTGTCGTTCCTGATCCCGCCGGTGCTCGTTGGGGTCCTGGCCACCACCCGCTTGCTCGGGGGCCGCCCGATCAGCGAGATTGCCGGCCTGGTCCAGATCCTGGTCCTTTACGACGTGGTGTTCGTGACCCTGGGCTTTCTGCTCTTTCCGGCGACGATGGACGAATGACCGACTCTCACGACAGCGACCGCCTCATCCGGGTCGGGAAATGGCTCACGGGAATCGGCCTGGTGGCCATGGCGGGGCTGTACTACCTCGCGCTGGTCGTGACGCCGGCGGAGCGGTGGCAGGGCGAGGCTCAGAAGATCCTGTATATCCACGCTCCCGCCGCGCTGACCGCGCTGGCCGCGTTCGGGATCGTGGGGATCGTGAGCCTGGGCTATCTCTTCCTGAAGGACCCCCGGCTCGACGCGTTTGCCGAGGCCTCGGCCGAAGTGGGCCTCGCCTTCGGCGCCGTGATGCTCACGACCGGCCCGATGTGGGGCCGGCCGGTCTGGGGATCCTGGTGGCAATGGGAGCCGCGGCTGACGTTGACCCTCTTGCTGGTGCTCCTCTTCATCGGCTATCGAGCCCTCCGCACCGCCATCGACGATCCGGAGGAGCGGGCGCGATACAGCGCCGTCATCGGGATCATGGCCCTGGTGCTGGTGCCGTTCGTGCACCTGTCCGTGTACCTGTTCCGCACCATTCACCCCCAGCCGGTCATTCTCAAGCCGAGTCGGCCGACCTTGCCGTGGGAAATGCTCCGGACCTTCCTCTTCGCGATGGCGGTGTTTGCCATCCAGTACGCCGGGTTCGTGGCCCTCCGGTACGGCATCGGTCGGCGCCGGGCGGAGGCCTCGTGAACGAGACCCCCGATACCACCAGTTTCATGGTGGCGGCGTACACCGTCACGGCGGCGATCATCGTGGCCTACGCCGTCAGCTTGTGGCGCCGTTCGGGTCGTCGCGACTGAGTCCAAGGCGGCCGCCGCGAGGGAGCGCTCCCCTCGTGGCGGACCGCCCGGAACGGCGATAGGTTCCCGGCGCGCGTTTGCAGTGGTCACCCTGTCCAATCTGATCCGATGGAAGACGACACATGCCGAAGACACGGCGCGATTTTGTTCGCCTGACGGCCGCGGCCGGAGGAGTGGTCGGGCTTGGCCTGGTTCCGAAGCTCGCCCGAGCCACCCCGGCGCCGGCGCGGAAGCCGCTCAGTATCCTGATCCTCGGTGGCACCGGGTTCATCGGTCCCCATCACGTCGAGTACGCCATCAAACGAGGCCACAAGGTCACCCTGTTCAACCGGGGGAAAACCAATCCCGGACTCTTCCCCGAAGCCGAAAAGCTCGAGGGCGACCGGGACGGAAAGCTCGATGCGTTGAAGGGGCGGAGTTGGGACGCGGTCATCGACAATTCCGGCTACGTCCCCCGTCACGTCCGGGACTCGGCCACTCTGCTCAAGGGGCGGGTCAAGCGCTACCTCTTCGTCTCGACGCTGTCAGTCTTTGCCGACTTCAGCAAGCAGGGCATCGATGAGGATGCCCCACTGGCGCCGCTGACCGAGCCTGGGTCGGAGGATTCCCGGAAGCACTATGGCCCCCTCAAGGCCCTCTGCGAGCAGGAGGTCCGGAACGCGTTCGGGGCCGGCGCGACGATCGTGCGTCCCGGGCTGATCGTGGGCCCCGGCGACACCACCGATCGGTTTACCTACTGGCCGGTTCGGATCGACCGCGGTGGCGAGATCCTCGCCCCGGGCGACCCGAACGACCACGTGCTGATCATCGACGCCCGCGATCTCTGCGAGTGGTGCGTCCACCTGGTGGAGAACGACGTCGGCGGGGTCTACAACGCCGTCGGGCCGAAGGCGCCGCTCTCGATGGCGGAGATGCTCTACGGGATTCGGGCCGTCACCACCAAGCCGACGACCTTCACCTGGGTCCCTGCCGAGTTTCTCGAGCAGCAGAAGGTGCGTCCCTGGGCCGACATGCCGACCTGGTTCCCGCCCAAGGGCGCGATGGCGGGCTTCGGATCGTTCAGCCGGGATCGCGCCATTGCCAAAGGTCTGGTGTTCCGGCCGCTGGCCGACACGGCCCGCGACACGCTGACTTGGTTCAAGACCCTGCCGGCCGAACGACAGGCCAGCCTCAAGGCCGGGATCTCGGCCGAGCGGGAAGCGGCGGTGCTGGCGGCGTGGCACGCGGCGCAGAAATAGGCGGGCCGGATGTCGATTCTCACCCGTCGCGAACTGCTCACGACCAATCGGCCCGCGGCGCTGCGGGGCGCTTGGGGCTCGGCTGGTCCAGTGGCGAGGGCCGCCGCGCCGCTGCGGATTCTGTTCCTGGGCGGCACGGGGTTTATCGGACCCCATCAGGTCGAATACGCCATCAAACGTGGCCACCGGGTAACCCTGTTCAACCGGGGCAAGAGCAATCCCGGCCTCTTCCCGGAGGCGGAGAAGCTCGAGGGCGACCGGGACGGAAAGCTCGACGCGCTGCAGCGGGGAACCTGGGACGCCGTCATCGACAATTCGGGCTACGTCCCTCGTCTGGTGCGCGACTCGGCCCAGCTGCTCAAGGACCGGGTCGGGTATTACCTGTTCGTGTCGACGGTCGGCACCTATCAGGCGTGGTACGATGGCAGTTGGCCGGCGGGCGGGGTACACGAGGGGTCGCCCCAAGCGCCGCTCCCGGAGGCCGGGAGCGAGGACTTCCGGAAGTATTACGGTCAGTTGAAAGCGTTGTGTGAGAAGGAAGTCGTTGCCGCGTTCCCGAACCGGAATTCGCTGGTCCGACCCGGCCTGATCGTCGGGCCTGGCGACCCCACCGACCGGTTCACCTACTGGCCGGTCCGGATCGATCGGGGTGGCGAGGTCGTGGCACCGGGGAACCCGTCGGATCCCGTGCTCTACATCGATGCGCGGGACCTGGCCGCGTTCTGCATCCATCTGGTCGAGAATCGGACGCCGGGCCCGTTCAACGCGCTCGGTCCCCTCGAGCCGTTCTCGGTGGCCGAGATGCTGTACGGCTGCCGCGCGGTCACCAGCAGCCCGGTGTCGTTCACGTGGGTGGACGGGGCTGCCGTGGCGGCGGGTGGGGCCAACCCGATGGCGCTGATCCCGTGGATCGATCCGAAGGGCCCCATCTTCGGGGCTTCCCATTTCCGGCGGGACGCGGCGTTCAAGGCCGGGCTGACCTTCCGCCCCTTTGCCGACACGGCGCGCGACACCCTCACCTGGTTCAAGTCCCTCCCGGCCGAGCGCCAGGCCAAGCTGGGCGCCGGTCTGACCGCGGCCCAGGAAGCGAATATCCTCGCGGCCTGGCGCAGCCGGTCGCGGTAGACCCTCCGGAGATTCCCGATGGCACATCAGACCCCTCCGTCCGGATCGATCTTCAAATCGATCGCGGCGATCGAGGCCCACGAAGTCAAGGCGGTGCTGCTGAGCCTCCTGTACTTCTTCTTCCTGTTCGGCAGCTACTCCATCATCAAGCCGGTCCGTGACGCGATGGGGACGGTGTACGGGATGGAGAACATCCAGGAACTCTACACCGGCACGTTCATCGCCAGCTTTATCGTGGCGCCGCTCTACTCGGGCCTGGCGTCCCGGGTTCGGCTGTCGAAGTTCCTGCCCTGGGTTTACGGCGTCGTGGCGGTGTCGATCCTGGTGTTCTGGGGCCTCTTCACCACCGTGGAACAGCAACAGGACCGCTGGGTCGCCGCGCTGTTCTACATCTGGGTCAGCACCTTCAACATGCTGATCATCTCGGTGTTCTGGACCTTCATGTCCGATCTGTTCAACCGGGAGCAGGCCAAACGGCTGTTCGGGTTCGTGGCTGCCGGTGGGACACTTGGCGGGATCGTGGGGCCGCTTCTTGACTCGTCGCTGGTGAGTACGGTCGGCATCAACACGCTGATGTTGATCTCCGCGGCCGGGTTCGGTGTCACGGCGCTGTTGGTGACCATCCTGGCCGGCGAGAAGAAGCGACTCATGGCCGCCGGGGTCGAGGTCCAGAACACCACCCTCGACCGGAAGCTCGAGGGCAACCCGTTCGACGGATTCCGCCTCCTGTTCCAGTCGAAGTACCTGCTGCTGCTGGCCGCGTTCCTGCTTCTGATGACCTGGATTTCGACCATCGTCTATATCCAGCTCGGTGATCTCATCACCAAGACGTTCGAAAGCCGGGAGGCGCGGACCCAGGCGTACGCGACGATCGATCTGACGGTGAACAGCCTGACCGTGTTCCTCCAGCTCTTCGGGACCGGCCGGATCGTCAAGCGATTCGGGGTCACCGCGGGTCTCCTGGTCAATCCGGTGATCATGGTGCTGGCCTTCCTCGGCGTGGTCTCCGCCCCGGTGTTCATGGTGCTGGCGTCGATTCAGGTCGTCCGCCGGGTGGCGGAGTATGCCGTGGCCAAGCCGACCCGCGAGATGCTGTTCACGGTCGTCGATCAGGAGAGCCGCTACAAAGCCAAGAATGTCATCGACACCGTGGTCTACCGGTTCGGCGACGTCAGCGCGGCGTGGGTCAGTTCGCTGATCCTGCCGTTCGGGGTGGCGGGGCTGGCGGTCTTCGGCGTGATCGTGGCGGTTCTCTGGTTCCCGGTGGGTCTGGTGCTCGGCCGCCGGTACGAAAGCGTTCGGAACGAGGCCCCGGTCCGCTGACCGGGGAAACACGGGCGGCGAGCGATCCCACTCCCGTCAGTCGGCCCGTCGAAAGACGAGGGCGGCATTGATACCGCCGAAGCCGAACGAATTGCTCAGGATGAATTCCGGGTCGGTGGCCCGGCCGGTGCCGGGCAGGTAATCGAGATCGCAGGCGGGGTCGGCGGTGGCGAGGTTGATCGTCGGCGGGATCCAGCGGTGGGTGCTGGCCAGCGCGCAGATCGCGGCTTCGATCGCACCGCTCGCGCCGAGGGCATGGCCGTAGTAGCCCTTGGTGCCGCTGATGGGGACTTGACCGGCCCGGTCACCGAAGACGGTGCGGATCGCGCGGGTTTCGGTCGGGTCGTTGAGCGGAGTCGACGATCCGTGGGCGTTGATGTACCCGACGTCGGCCGGACCGATGTTCGCCGCCCGAAGCGCCATGGCCATCGCTCGCGCCGCCTGACCGCCGCCCGGAAGCGGGGCCGCCATGTGGTAGGCGTCATTGGACAGCCCGAAACCCACCACCTCCGCGTAGACTCGCGCCCCCCGGGCAATCGCCCGACTCCGTTCCTCGAGCAGCAGCACGGCCGCGCCCTCCGCCATGACGAAGCCGTCCCGGTCGACGTCGAAGGGGCGGCTCGCGCCGGCCGGGTCGTCATTGCGGGTCGACATCGCTCGAATCAGGGCAAAGGCGCCGTACGTCAGCGGCGCCAGCGGCGCCTCGGAGCCACCGGCAAAGATCAGGTCCGCCTCGTCCCGCTGAATGGTCCGGAATGCCTCGCCGATGGCGATGGCGCCGGAGGCGCAGCTCATCCCATTGGTCAGATTGGGCCCCGTAATCCCGAACTCGATGGCCACGTTGCAGCTCGCGGCGCCGGCAAAGACCGTCAGCGCCACCCCCGGATCGACCGCCCGGATCCCGCCCGTCAGATACCGCTCGTGCTGCAGCTCGCCCAGGGCAACGCCGCCTAACGCCGTTCCCATCAGGGCCCCGGTCCGGTCCCGGTCCTCGGCCTCGAGCCGGATGCCGCTGTCCTCGAGCGCCATCCGCGACGCCGAAAGCGCGAACTGGGAGCAGCGGTCCATCCGCTTCGACCGCTTGGCGCCGAGGAACTCGACCGGATCGAAATCGTCGACCTGGCCGGCGCACCGGCTCCGAAACGGCTCCGGATCGAACCGACTGACGGTTCGGACCGCCGAGCGCTCGGCCCGGATCCCTCGCCACAGCCCGTCGACCCCGGCACCGATCGGGGTCACGGCGCCGATTCCGGTGATCACGACTCGGCGGCCGGTCATGGTCCGGTCGCTCCGGCGGACCGGCCGCGGCCCCTCGCCGCCGGTTCCGTGGCTGCCCGACCGGAGGCCCCGGCGCGCGCGGCGGCCTCCGCGGCGCGCTTGACGCCCGCCAGCGTCCGCGAGGCGATGCCATGCACGAACACCGGCCCGATCACCCACTCCGCGGCCGGATACCGGATCAGGGGCCACGCCGGACCCGTCCAGTCGTGGATCAACTCGATGTGGGTCCCGTCGCCCCGCGCGGTGAGTTGCCAGACCACGTCCATTCCGGTGGTGATCCCGCGGATGTGCCGGTAGCGGACCTGATGGCGGGTCGGGTCGATCCACATCTCCGAGGTCCACCAGGTCGGCCAGTTGAGCGGACCGAACGGCCGGTTGGCCGACATGGCCACGATGATGGTCCCGTCGGCTCGACGGTCCTCGATCCTCACGAACCGATAGTGGGGCAGGATGGACGGCCACCGCTCCACGTCGGACGCCGCCTGCCAGACGGGTTCGATCGGGGCGGCGACATCGATCAGATCGACGGTGCGCATCAGGGCGACCTCGGGGTGGGCCAGGTCGCGACGATCCGCGAGCCAAGGTGAGTGGTGACGGTGGCGACGACGCCCGCGCTGGCGAGGAGCGCGGTCAACTGGGCGGGCCGGAATCCCCGCGCCAGCGAAGTCACCCCATCGAGTCGGGTGACCCGGTCGAAGCCGAGGAGCCGGCTGCCGAGCTGGAATCCGAACTGGGCCAGCCGCGACCGGTTGAGATCGGCGAGCACCACGCCGAGTCGGGCCACCCGCGACGCCTCCCGGGCAAGGGCCCGGACGCCATCGGCGGAAAAGTGGTGGGCCACCTGGCTGATCAGCACCACGTCGATCGAACGATCCGGGAACGGGAGGTCGAACCCGTCGCCGACGGCGGTGGGGACCCCGTTGGCCGCGGCGAGCGGCGCCGCGGCCGGGTGGCGGTCGATCCCGATCGCCGCGACGGCGATCCGCCGGCGGGCGAGGATCCTGCCTAACGCCCGCGGGATGTCGCCCGACCCGGTGCCGATGTCGAGCAGGCTGAGCCGGTCGGGCCGCCGGCCGCTCAGGAGCCGATCGAGCCCCGCCCGGGCCGCGGCCAGGCCGCCGAACCACGCGTTGGAGCGCGCCAGGTGGTGGAGCGACTCCCGGACCACCGCCGGATCCGCCCCGGGGTCGTCGAGCAGCTCGTGGCCGATCGGGGACAGGTGGGCGGGCGACATCAGGCCAGGTTGCGGTAGCCGCCCCGGAAGTAGAGCAGCGGGCGGCCGTCGTGGGCCTCCCCGCCGACCACCCGGCCGATCACCACGGTGTGGTCGCCGACCGGAAACCGCTCGAAGGTCTCGCAGTCGAGCGTCGCGATGGCCCCGGCCAGGTGGATCCGCCCGGTGTCGGTCCGGCGGAATCCTACCCCCTCGAACCGCTCTGGCCCGGGCGTCTTGGCAAACCGGCGGGAGAGCGCCTCCTGACCGGCCCCGAGCACGTTGACGGCAAAGACCCCCGCGGTGGCGATGGCCCGATGAAAGTCCGAGGCCCGGTCGACGTTGAAGCTGATCAGCGGCGGATCGAGTGACACGGACGCAAAACTGTTGGCGGTCATTCCCGCGGGCGACTGGTCGGGGTCGAGCGCGGTGACGATCACCACGCCGGTGGCGAACCGGCCGCACAACTCGCGGAATTGGGCCCCATCGAGATCGGTCATTGAACGCTTCAGGCGAGCATCGCCAGCAGAAAGCCGGGGTTGAGGACCGCGCGCGCCGGCAGGAAATCACCGGTCACGCCGATCAGGGTATGGCCCATGCCGCGCCGGCCGAGCCGCTCGACCGCCCGGTCGAAGAGGGCGGGGAACAACATCCCGTAACCGATCAACCGCTCGACGGCCCACTTGCCGAGGAACGCTTCCCGACGGGCGGCCCGGTATCGGGCGAGTACCCCAACGGGCGCGACCCGGTTCTCGGTCAGCGCCTCCTCGATGATCGGCGCCGCCAGGCCAGCGCCCCGCAGGGCGGTGCAAATCCCCTCGCCGGTAAACGGATCGAAGAAGTCGGCCGCGTCGCCCACCAGGAGCGCGCCGTCGGTCACCACTCGTCGGGCCCGGACCGCGAACGGTCCGGTGGCCAGGACCCGGCGGACGATTCGATCGCGCCGGATTCGACCCTGGACCGCGGGGAATTCCTCCAACGCCGCGAACCAGCTCGCCTCGGGGTCGCCGGGGACGGACAGGATTCGCTCGGGTCGGCCGACCACCGCCACGTTGGTGACCCCGCCGCCGATCGCGTTGAGCCCGACGTACCGACCGCGGCCCACGTGCAGCTCGGCGGTCCGGCCCACTCCCCGAACCTCGGCCACATGGGCCACCAGGGCCACCCGGTGGAGCGGCTCGGTCCGGCGGCCGCCGAGGAGGCGGGTGGTGACCGACCGCAGCCCGTCGGCGCCCACCACGATCCGAGACGACACCCGATCGAGCCGGTCCCCCTGCCTAACGACCGCCCCGGTCACCGCCCCGCCGGTCCGGGTCAGGTCCACCAGCTGAGTCCGCTCCAGCACGGTCACCCCCGCGGCCCGGGCCAGGTCGACCAGGGTGGCGTCGAGGATCCGCCGCGAGACGGAGAGGCCCACCGACCCGAGATCCGGGGGGGCGGTTTCCCGGAAGAGGCCCTCGAGCGCCGAGCCCCGGGGGCCACGGACCATGGCGCCTTCGAGCGGCTCGCCGAGCGGAACGAGCCGCTCCCGGGCGCCGAGGAGGTCGAGTTGGCGGACGCCCTCGGGGCTCAGGTATTCGGAGCAGGCCTTTTCCCGGGGGAACACGGCGCGATCGATGGCGGTGACCCGGAGGCCGGCGCGGGCCAGCCGGATGGCGGTGGCCGCGCCGGCCGGCCCGAGGCCCACGACGAGCGCGTCGGTCATGCCGAACCTGCCAGCCACCACGTTACCAGGCCGGCGACCAGGGCGGCGCCGCTGGCCAGCGCGTTGACCGCGTCGTTGTCGAGCCAGGCCCGGCCTCGAATCAAATCCGCGGGGGTTCCGCAGCGGTGGATTGGCCGTTCGGTGGCCGTGTCGCACCGCGGACAGTGGAAGCGGGCCTGGCCGGCGGAGCCAAGGATCGAATCGAGCAGCATCGCGCCCTGCCCGATGAAGGCGGCGGCCAGGAGCAGCCGGCCCGGTCCGCCGACGGTCACCGCCACCAACCCGATGGACGCCGCCCCCATGAACCCGCCCGAGGATCCGAACCAGGTCACCCCGCCACTGGTGCCGGCTGGCACGGGTTGCCGGGTCAGGATGTCGCGCGGGGGGCGGGGGCTCAAACCGCCGAACGCCGTGGCCCAGGTGTCAGCCCCGCTCGCGGCCAACGATACGGTGGCGAGCCAGAAGCCGAGTCCAGGTGCCAGCCACTCCGCCGTGGCGCCGAGACCCGCAAGACCGCCGTTGGCGAAGACCTGGCGATGATCCCGAGTCTGGGTGTCGGTCTGGTCGGAGGGTCCGGTGGCCCGGGCGGCCACCCGGGAGACGAGGGTGCTGCCAACGAAGAAAGCGCCGAGAACCGCGCATCCCGCCCACCCGGTGGGCCAAAGGATCGCCGCGCCAACCACCGCTGCCGCCAGCGCCCCTCGGCTGGAGAGCGCCCGGAGCATCCAGGCCAGGCCCGCGATCGCCGCGGACACCCCGACGGCCACGTAAAACGGCATGAAAGCCAATCTAACCCTTGGTGGGGCGGAGTTTCGACCTTAATTTGCCGGCCCAGCATGTCCCCTCTCAACGCTCCGTGAGCCCGCCGACCGTCCACGCGATCGTTCCGTTGGCCGTCCTGGAGGCGATCCGGAATCTCGATACGCCGCTCGACGACGGGCTTTCGGCCGAGCTCGCGCCCGAGACGTTCACGAAACGACTCGGTCTGACCAGCACCGTCGCCGCCCAGATCGAGCGGTATCGGGACATGGCCGACCGCGGCACCCGCGTGGGCGACGACGAAGCCGTCCAGGTCTTCCGGCTGGCGGGCCGGCGGGCCGACGCGACGTTGGTCTATTCGGACGCCGGTCGCCGGGCGGCCCGGTACGCCGCCCGGACCCGGGGCGGGAAGCCCTCGGTGCTTTGGCGGGTGCTCCCCCGGTCGGTTCGCCGCCGGGCTGGCGAGCGGGCCGCCCAGCGAACACTGACCCGGGTGTTCGGACTCCCACTGCTTCGGGATGCCGCCGGGATCCATCTCCGGCTGACGGAATCGCTCGCCACCCGGGCTGGCTTCGACGGGACCGGCTGCTACTTCTACAGCGCGCTGGTGGCCGAGCTGCTGCGAGTCACCGGCGGGTTCGAGGGGTCGATGGTGCACGACCGGTGTCGGTCCCGGGGTGACGACACCTGCCAATGGAAAGCCGCCGAGGCGGATCAACGCTGGTAACCGGAGGATCGGGGATGCGACATCTGGGAGCGATCGATCGGGCGGCCCTCGGGGCCGCGCTGGGCGTGGCGGGAGCCGATGGCTGGTTGCTGTTCGAGTTTCGCGGCATCAATCCGGTCGCCCTTCGGATGCTTGGAGTCCGGCCGGGAACCCGCCGCATCTTCGTGTACCTCCCGAAAGAGGGCGTTCCGATCGCCATTGCCCACAAGATCGAGTTGCAGCAGACCGAGGGGTTTCCTGGGCAGATCAAGCCGTATTCCCGATGGCAGGAACTCGAGACGGCACTCCGCGAGGTCGTCGGCGGGAAGACGGTGGCCATGGAAATCTCGGCCCGCGATTCGGTCCCGTATCTCGATCGAATCCCGTACGGCGTCGTTGAGCTGCTTCAATCCGTGGGGACCCGGGTGGTCCCGAGTGCCCCGCTGGTAACCCAGTTCACGGCCCGGTGGCTGCCGTCCGAGGCGGAGGATCACTTCGCCGCCGCCGAGATCCTGGCCCGGGTGGCCAAGCGAGTCCTCGCCGAGACGGTCACCGAGGGTGGCAAGGCGGTGACCGAATCGGCCGTCCAGGCGCGAGTGGTCTCCCTCCTCGAAGCCGAAGGCCTGGCGGTGGATTCCGGGCACCTGCCGATCGTCGGATTTGGCCCCAACGCGGCCGATCCCCACTACCAGCCCATCGCCGGCCGGGATCGGACCCTGGCAGTGAACGAGGTGGTCCTGATCGATCTGTTCGCCGGTCGGAGCCTCGAGACGGTGTTCGCGGACCAGACATGGATGGGGTTCAGCGGCCGCCAGGTGCCCGCCGAGGTCCAGAAGGTGTGGACCGTGGTCCGGGACGCCCGGGACGCCGCCCTGGCGGCCGTGTGGCAGGCGGCAGCGGACAAACGTCCCCTCCGGGGGTTCGAGATCGACCGAGCCGCCCGTGGGGTGATCGAACAGGCGGGGTACGGACCGCATTTCGTCCACCGGACGGGGCACTCGATCGATCGGGACCTCCACGGATCCGGTCCTCATTGCGACGACTACGAGACCCACGACGACCGCGCCCTCATGCCCGGGGTCGGGTTCTCGGTCGAGCCCGGGATCTATCTGACGGGCCGATTCGGGGTCCGCAGCGAAGTGAACGTCTGGTGGTCGCCGGACGGACCGGTGGTGACACCGGCCGAACCGCAGCGTGAGTTGATACTGCCATAATCGAGGGGGAATGGTCGGCAGCTGGATCGGAATCGTCGCGGCGCTGGGAGCCGGGGTCGGAGCGGTCGACACCGGACTCGTGGTTAGAGCGGTCCGGTTCTACCGAGCCGATCCGGGGCAGTCGCCCGGGCAGACCCAGGTCACCGCGTTCCTCCGGATTCCCGCCGACCTGCCCCGGGCCGGCCAGGACGGGCAGGTGTCCCTGACGCTCACGGTCACCGTCAGCGATTCCGCCGGGGAGGCGCTCTACCAGCAGACCTGGCAGCGGCGGACCGCCGTCCCGTTCCCCCGGGGCGAGGCCGATCGGCTCGACCTCTTCCGGTTTACGTTAGGCGCGGGGCGATTCCTGCTCGAAGCCAGCGTGGTCGACTCCGTGTCCGGGCAGCGGGCCTCCGCCACGGTGC
>CADEGB010000032.1:11314-20567 GCA_902826755.1 uncultured Gemmatimonadota bacterium | reverse complement strand
AGGGCGAACTGGGCGCTGTCGTCGATGGCTCCGTCCGCGACTTCGAATCGACCCGGGCGCTCGACTACCCGATCTGGAGTCGCGGGGGGAGTCCGCTCACCGGCAAATACCGCCTCGAAACCCTCGGGATCAACCGGCCGGTCGTGATCGGCGGAGTCAACGTCCAGCCTGGCGACCTGGTGCTGGCCGACGCCGCCGGCGTGGTGTTCGTGCCTCGGGACCTGGTGGCGGAGGTCCTGGCCCGCGCGGAGGCGGCCGTGGCGCGGGAGGCCGAGCGACTGGCGGCCATCGATGCCGGGGTTCCGATCCCCGATCTGCCGGGCGGACGGGTCGGTGGTTAGGCAGGCCGCGGCGTGACCGACCGGAGGATCGCCGGCGTCTCGCTCCATGGGTGGGAGCGGGTCCTGCTCGTCCGAGTTCAGGACGGGAGCGGTGCCTCCGGGTGGGCCGAGACGCCGGCTGATTCCGAGGTGAACGGCCGGATCCTCGCGGCGGCGGCTCGCCTTCTCGGCGCCGACCCGTGGTCCGCGGATCCGCGGTGGCGGACTCGGCCCGGGGGGCCAGGGCCGGAGTGGCTGGCCTTTGCCGCGCTCGACGCCGCGTGCTTCGATCTCGCCGCTGGGCGGGCGGGCCTCGCCCTTCGTGACTGGCTCGGTGGTACCGCCCGAGACCAGGTGACGTGGCAGGGCGGGGACCAGCCAGCTTCCGACGTGGCTCCCGGGGCGTTCGAGCGATTGCTCGAGGTAATCGATCGATCCGACACCGGCTCCGTGATACTCGACCCTCGTCGCTGGGGCGTCGGAGCGCTCGTGCGGCTCGACGGCTGGTGCCGAGTTCGCCAGGTGGAGATCGGCCTCGAGGCGCCGGGGTCGGGTCCGATCGGGCTGGCTCTGGCGGAGGAACTGGCCGCGGCGCTCCCGATGGCGACGTTAGGGGTCCGGCGCGATGAGCCAGCCGGGGGCGATCTGGCCAGGAGCGCGTTCGAGCGGAAGGTCTCCGCCGAAGCGCCTCTTGCGATGGTGGGAGGCGTGGCGTGAGCGGCCGCCGGATCGTGCGCGGTCGGATCTGGCGGGTTCGTCTGCCGCTCCGGATGGTGTACGTCAGCTCGATGTACGTGATGCGCGAAAGCGCCCGGACCCTGATCCTGCTCGAAACGAACGACGGTCTGGAAGGCGTCGGCGAGGCGCACGGGACCGAAGAGGTGTTCCGGCTCTCGGAGGCGCTGGTTGGCGGTCTCATGGGATCCGATCCGGTCGACCGGCGGGGCTTTCAGCAGCGGTTCGCGCGCTCGATCTTCGACAATCGGTGGGGTCGGAGCGGCTGGTCCGCCGCCGCCGGGGTCGAAATGGCACTGTGGGATCTGGTTGGCCGGCGGACCGGGGTCCCCGTTTGGGGCCTCTTGGGCGGGCAGGCCCGAGGTCCCGTCGATCTGGTCTGCCCGGTGCCGGCCGTCATCGTCGACCAGCCGGTGACTCGACGTGAACTCACGGCGCTGTTTGCCGACCGGGGCCAGGTCGGTCCGGTGGTTGCCTATGCGCGGGAGCAGGCCGGGCGGTTCGGGTTCCGGTGTTTCAAGTACAAGAGCGCGGCGGTCTCGGCCGACTTCGACGTGGCGGTGATGACCGCGCTCCGGGCCGCCCTTCCCGACGCCCACCTGCGGTTCGATCCCAACGCGGGCTATCCGCCCGCCCAGGCGATTGCGCTCTGTCGCCGGCTCGAACCGCTCGGGCTCGAGTTCTACGAAGATCCGACGGACGATCAGGAGGGCCTGGCTCGGCTTCGCGCCGAGATGACCACGCCGGTTGCCACCAACATGGCGGTCATCCAGGTCGACCAGCTCGCCGCGGCCCGTAGGCGCCCGCCGGTCGACGTCATTCTCGCCGATCTCTATCTCTGGGGCGGGTTTCTCCGCTTCCGGACGATGATCGATGCCGCCACGGCCTCCGGATTCGAGGTGGCGATCCACAGTCTGTTCGAAACTGGCGTGGGGACCGCGGCCAATCTCCATCTGGCGGCCGCGTTCGGCGGGATCGTCCGGGCCAACGACTCCGGGCTCCACGTTCTCGGCCAGGACGTGGTCGGTACTCCGCTCGAGATCGTCGGTGGCGCCATGGCGATTCCCCCGGGCCCCGGCCTTGGCGTGTCGCTCGAGCCGGCCGCGATGAAGGGCCTGGTCGTCGAAGAACGAGAGGTCCGGGCATGACGGACACGAGTCAGCCCGTCCGGGCCGTGGCGGGGTATCGGAACAGTCTGCTTCGATCGCCTGCGCGAGCGCCGTGGCCGCGGATCATCTCGCCGGCGGACACGACCGGGCCCGTGTTCGACCCGGCCGCCGTGGAGCCGTCGGAGCACGACCTGTCGGTGATCTCGCCCGGGCGGCCCCGGGCCATGGGCCAGTTGATCGTGATCACCGGCCAGGTGCTCGACGAAGACGGGCGGCCGTTTCCGAACGCGTTGCTCGAATGCTGGCAGGCCAACGCCGCGGGGAAGTACATCCACCACAACGATCCGTCGTCGGTTCCCGTGGATCCCAACTTCATCGGGGTTGGCCGGGTCATGACGGACGCTCAGGGCCGGTATCGGCTTCGGACGATCAAACCGGGTGGCTACGCGGTGCCTGACCACGGGGAAGGACAGCTGAGCGGTTGGTGGCGGCCGCCCCACGTCCATTTCTCGATCTTCGGGCCCGCGTTTTCCAGCCGGCTGGTGACCCAGATGTATTTCCCCGGCGACCCCTTGAACGAGCGTGACCTCCTCTTGAACAGCATTCCCGACGAGGCGGCCCGAAGTCGGCTGATCGGGAGGTTCGCGCCCGACCTTTCGACCGCGGATGGGGCCCTCGGCTTCCGACACGACTTCGTGCTTCGGGGCCGACTCGAAACCCCGTTCGAGGACGACCACCGATGATCCCGACTCCGTCCCAGACGGCCGGGCCGTTCTTCCCGGCATCGTTCATCCGGGCCGAGGATCGCGACCTTACCGTGGGCCGGCGGGGCGAGCCGATCCCGGGGGAGTCGATGGAACTCGAGGGTCGGGTCTTCGATGCCCTCGGCGATCCCGTAGTGAATGCCATCCTCGAACTCTGGCAGGCGGACGGCGCTGGCCGGTTTCCGGCGGCCGCCGATCCGTTCCGGGGGTGGGGCCGGACGTGGACCGACGAGTCCGGCCGCTATCGATTCCGGACCATCAAACCTGGCCCGTATCGAGTGCCAGGGCACGACTGGACCAGGCCGCCCCACCTGTCCCTCATGGTCCTGGGGTCCGGACTGATGCGGCCGCTGGTGACGCAGTTGTTCTTTCCCGACGAGCCGCTCAACGAGACCGACCGGCAATGGCAGGCCGTGACGGATCCGGCGGCCCGGCGCCGGTTGGTCCTCCAGCCGGTCGGCTCCGGTCCCGTCTACCGCTTCGACATCCGGCTGCGAGGCGAAGACGAAACACCCTTCCTGGTCGACTGACATGATCGTCGAAGAGCGCACCTACACCTTCAAGATGGGCAAGCTGCCCGAGTACCTCGAGATCTACGGCGCGGAGGGGCTCCCGATTCAGCGGGAGTATCTCCCGCACTGCGTCGGCTACTACGTCACCGAGGTCGGGCCGTTGAACCAGGTAGTCCACCTCTGGGCCTACGACAGCTACGAGCAGCGGGCCGAGTGTCGGGCCCGGATGCGGGCCGATCCGCGGTGGCCTGGGTACCTGGCCCGGATTCACCCGCTGCTGGCCAAGCAGCGCTGCAAGCTGCTCCATCCGGCTCCGTTTTTCGATCTCGGCGCGCTGCTTGCAGGACGCCCGCCGTTGTGAGCCTCGATTCGGGAGCCCTGCGGGGCGTGTTGAGCCAGTATCCGACCGGCGTGACCGTGGTTGCGATCCCGGTGGAAGGCGGGGTCCATGCCATGACGGCGGGTTCGTTCACCTCCGTGTCCCTCGAGCCACCGCTGGTGCTGTTCTGCGTTGGCAAGCGGGCCCGGCTGGCCGCGCTGATCCAGGTCGACCTCTCCTTCAGCGTCAACGTGTTGCGGGCCGAGAGCCAGGCGCTCTCGACCTACTTTGCCGGATCGTGGCGCGAGCCCACCCCACCGCCGCACCCGTTCGTGCCATGGGCCGGGGTTCCTCTCCTGGAGGACGCCGCCGCGGCGCTGGCGTGCCGGACCGTCTCGGTGTTCGAGGGCGGCGATCATTGGATCGTCGTCGGGGAGGTGACCGACCTCCATCTCGGTCTGGCGCCGCGGGAACCGCTGGTTTTCTTCGATCGTCGTTACCATCGAGTCGACGCCGGGCCCGGTGTCGGGGCGCCCGAACTCGAACCCCCGGAAACGCCCGCGCAGCTCTTCCACGAATCGTGGTAGCCCACCGGCGAGTTGTGGCTTCCGCCCGGCCTGGCCATCCTTCGCAATCCGCTGGACCGTCGTCTTCGGTCAGAAGCACTGATCCAGTGATTGTGAAAATTCGATAAAGCGCTGTCAGGGGCCGACTTGGACACCGTCGGTCCGGCGATGTAAATTGGATACAATGACCCCCTCGACCCGCCAGGAAGGGACCCAGATGGCGACCGAAACCAAGCCCGCCGCGCCCGCGGAAGACCCCGTCAAGCTCGCCGAGTTCGAGGCGCGCTGCGACCGGGGCGAGACGATCGAGCCCAAGGACTGGATGCCGGAGAAGTACCGGCGGCAGTTGACCCGGATGATGTCGCAGCACGCGCACTCCGAAGTGGTCGGGATGCTGCCCGAAGGCAATTGGATTACCCGGGCCCCGAATCTCCGCCGGAAGATGTGCCTGATCGCCAAGGTGCAGGATGAGGGCGGTCATGGGCTCTACATCTACTGCGGCACCGAGACCCTTGGCACCGACCGTACCGAACTGATCGATCAGTACCTCTACGGCACCGCCAAGTACTCCAGCATCTTCAACTATCCGACGCTGACGTGGGCCGACATCGGCGTCATCGGGTGGCTGGTCGACGGCGCCGCGATCGTGAACCAGACGATGTTGGCGCACGCCTCGTATGGGCCATACGCCCGGGCCATGATCCGGATCTGCAAGGAAGAGAACTTCCACAAACGGCAGGGCTACGAGCTCTGCGCCACGCTGGCCCGGGGCACCCCGGCCCAGAAGGCCATGGTCCAGGACGCGGTGAACCGGTGGTGGTGGCCGTCGCTGATGATGTTCGGGCCTCACGACACCAACTCGCCCCACAGCGCCGACCTGCTCCGCTGGAAGGTCAAGCAGAAGTCGAACGACGACCTCCGCCAGCGATTCGTCAACTTGACCGTGCCGCAGGCGCAGGCCATCGGCCTGACGCTGCCCGACCCGGACCTCAAGCTCGACGAAACCTCCGGCGAGTGGAAGTTCGGGGAAATCGACTGGAGCGAGTTCAACGCCGTCATTGCGGGCAACGGCCCGATGAATCGGGAGCGGATCGCCGCCCGGCGAAAGGCGCATGAGGACGGCGCCTGGGTCCGGGAAGCCGCTGCCGCGTACGCCGCCAAGCACCAGCCGGCCGCGGGCCAGGCTGCCTGAGACAGGAACGGAATACGATGTCCACCGGACCAAACGGAGTCGGGGAGTGGCCGCTGTGGGAGGTCTTTACCCAGGCGCCCGGAGGGAAGCCGCACGAGCACGCGGGCAGCGTTCATGCTCCCGACGCCGAGATCGCCCTGCAGAACGCGCGCGACGTCTACACCCGCCGGGGCGAAGCCGTGAGCCTCTGGGTGGTGCCGAGCGGCGCGATCGTGGCCTCGGCGCCGGGCGATGCTGGGCCTTTCTTCGATCCGGGCAACGACAAGCCCTACCGTCACCCGCAGTTCTACAAGACCCCGCGTGGGGTCAAGGTGTTCTGAGTGTCGACTCCGCTCTTCGAGTACCTGCTCCGGCTCGGTGACGACCGCCTGATCCTCGGTCACCGGAACGCCGAATGGTGCGGTCATGGTCCGATCCTCGAGGAAGACATCGCGGTGGCCAACATCGCGCTCGATCAGACCGGGGAAGCCCAACTCCTGCTGAATCTGGCGGGCCAGGTCGAGGGCCAGGGTCGCGACGCCGACCAGCTCGCGTATTGGCGGGACGAGACCCAGTTCCGGAACCTCCAGATGCTGGAGCTGCCCCGGGGCGATTTTGGCTTCACGATGGTCCGCCAGTTTCTCTTTTCGGCCCACGCGCACTTCGTCCTCGAGCACCTCGCGAAGTGCCCCCACGACGACCTGGCCGGGATCGCCGCCAAGGCGCTCAAGGAAAACCGGTACCATCTCCGCCACTCGAGCGAGTGGGTGGTCCGTCTGGGCGACGGGACCGAGGAGAGTCATCGGCGGATCCAGGCCGCCCTCGAGGAGTTGTGGCCGTGGACGGTGGAGTTGTTTTTCGAGGACGCGGTCGACGCGGCCCTCAAGGCCGAGGGGATTGCCCCCAATCAGGCTGACATCAAGCCGAAATGGGAGGCAATGACCGCCGAGGTGTTGACCCGGGCCACCGTCGAGCCGCCCAAGGGTCCGATGCGGATGGTGGGCGGTCGGAAGGGTCGCCACACCGAACATCTCGGCCATCTCTTGGCCGAAATGCAGATCGTGGCTCGCTCCCACCCGGGCGCCAGCTGGTGACCAACGCGGCGGGGTTGCCGACCACGGGCCAGGAGGTCATCGACCTCCTCCACGAGGTCAAGGACCCCGAGGTTCCGGTCATCGACGTGGTGGAGTTGGGGATCGTCCGGAGCGCGGAGGTCGAGGGCGATCGGGTGCTGGTGAAGGTGACGCCGACCTATTCTGGGTGTCCCGCCACCCAGGTGATCGAGCGGGAAATCCGCGGCGCGCTCGAGCGGCGCGGCTTCAAGGACATCACCATCAAGATGGTGTACAACCCGCCCTGGACCACTGACTGGATCGCGGCGGACGCCCGGGAAAAGCTCCGTGCCTACGGGATCGCGCCGCCGGGACCGACTTCAGGGGGGACCGAACTGGTGTCGCTCGGCCGGCCCACCCGTTCGGTGGCCTGTCCCTACTGCGGGTCCTCGAACACCACCACCGAGAGCCAGTTCGGGTCGACCGCGTGCAAGTCGATCCACTTCTGCCGGGCCTGCCAGCAGCCCTTCGAGCACTTCAAGGCCATCTAGGGGACCTCAGGCGGGCCACCGCTCGATCGTCTCGACCCACTTCGTCAAAAATGCGTTGGCCTGGAACCCATCGAGCACTCGATGGTCGATGGTCAGCGTCACGTAGATCATCGGCCTGACCTCGATCTGGTCGTTGGCGCCGACCACCGCGCGGCGCTGGAGCTTGCCGACGCCGAGGATGGCGGACTGCGGCTGATTGATGATGATCGGGGTGGCCACCAGGCTGCCGCTCACGCCGTGGTTCGAGATCGTGAAGGTGCCGCCCTGAACCTCTTTGGGTGACAGGGTTCCGGCGCGTGCCCGGCTGGTGAGATCGCCGAGCCGCTCCGCGGTCTGGGCGAGATCGAGCTGCTGGGCCCGTGGGACCACCGGGACGATCAACCCGCCACTGTCGAGCGCCACGCCGACGCCGATGTTGCAGTCCTCGAACAGCTCGAGCGCCTGGTCGTGCCAGCGGCTGTTGACCTCGGGGACGGCTTGGAGGGCCGCGACCGAGGCCTGGACGAAATAGGCGGTGAACGTGGCCGTCTTGCCGTTTTTCTCGCGGTGAGCGATTACCGCGGAGAGGTCCGCTTCGAACACCGAGGTGACGTGGGGGGCGATGGCCATGCTCTGCGCCATGTGGGCGGCGACACTCTTCCGCATGGCTGAATGCGGCACCATCCGCCCGCCCGATCCACCCGCGGGAGCCGCCGTCGGAGCGCCATCCTTGATCCGCCGTTCGACGTCCTCCACCGTGATCCGCCCGCCTCGGCCGGTACCCGCGATCGAGGCCGCGTCCAGCCCGTGTTCCTTGAGGAGCCGACGGACCGCGGGGGACAACTCGGTCTCGGCCCCGGTGGATTCGACCGCCGGACGAACGAACTCGGCGGTCCGGGCGGGCGTCGTGGCGGATGGGGCGGGGGCGGTCCCGGCGCCGACGGGTCCGACCCGGCCGATGACCTCGCCCTGTTCGACGGTGTCGCCCTCGGCTTTGAGGATTTCGACCAGGACGCCGTCGGCCGGGGCGGAGATCTCCACGGTGACCTTGTCGGTGGTGATTTCGAGCAGAGGCTCATTGGCGGCCACGGGGTCGCCGACCGACTTGAACCACTTGCCGACGGTGTTGGTAGTGCCTTCGGTCTGGTCGGCGGGGAGCAGGATGTCGGTCAGGCTGGCCATGGGCGGAATTCGTCGGGGAAAAGGGGACGCAAGGACCGGTGGATTCTAGCGGAGGCCGGAGACCAGGCGAAGGGGGCGAAACCGCCTCGCCGTCGAGGGCGTAGAGGGGTAAGTTCGGGTTGCCCCCTTTTCGAGGAGTCTGGATGTATCGGTTTCAGCTCGCCGCGCTCGTCGCGGCGGTTTCGTTCGGCGTCTCCCAGCGGGTCGAGGCGCAGGATGACAAGGCGCTGGTGGTTGCCACCATCAAGGACTTCATGCGGGGCATGAAGACCCGGGACACCGCGTTGATCGCGGCCCAGGTCGACTCGCTCACCCGCTTTACCCTGGTCCGGCCGGGCCCGGCCGGGGCCCGGATCCTCGTGCTCAAGGGCAGCGACTTCCTGCGAATCGCCACCCGCACCGATCAGCCGCCGCTCGACGAGCCGACCCGGAATCCGGTGGTCCAGATCGACGGCGACGTGGCGTCGGTATGGACCGAATACCAGGTCCGCCGGGACGGCAAGGTGTCTCATTGCGGGTACGACGCGTTCCATCTGGTCCGGTTGAGCGGGAAATGGAAGATCATCAACGTCACCGATTCGTTCCGCCCCGAGGGGTGTGGCGGTCCGTGGCCCGAGCAGGACTGACCGACAACCTCACATCGGGAAGGCCGCATGTCGAAGACTCCGCTGGGCCGGTTCGTCTGGCACGAGGTGATGACCACCGACGTCGAAGGCGCCAAGAAGTTCTATACCGAGGTAGTCGGGTGGAAGGCCGAGCCCTGGGGCACGGACGGGAGTTATACGATCTGGATGTCACCAACCGGCCCGGTCGGGGGCTGCATGGCGCTGCCGGCGGAGCTGGCGGCGGGGGGGTCGCCGCCGTTCTGGCTGACCTACATCGGGACCCCCAACGTCGACGACACGATCGCCAGGGCCAAACAGCTCGGTGGGGCGGTGGTGAAGGGTCCGACCGACCTCCCGGGGGCGGGGCGGTTTGCCGTCATGCATGATC
>CADEGB010000032.1:0-11304 GCA_902826755.1 uncultured Gemmatimonadota bacterium | reverse complement strand
CCCCAGCCGGCCTGGTGGGGGCTGTCTTGGGCTGCCCGGCGGGGCTGCGGGGGGGGGGGTCGCCGCCTTCCGGGCGACCCTCCTTCGGGACCCCCAACTCCACCAACACGTTGGCCGGGGCCAACCGGCTCGGGGGGGCGGTGGGGAGGGTTCCAACCGACCTCCCGGGGCCGGGCGGTTTGCCGTCATGCATGATCCGGTCGGTGCGGTGTTCTGTCTGTACACCGCGGCGGGCCCGGACCAAACCAACACCGGCGAGGCCCGGCTCGGCGAGTTCTCGTGGCACGACCTGGGTACCACCAGCGTCGATGGCGCCCTTGCGTTCTACGGCTCGTTGGTCGGGTGGGAATCGGTCGGGGAGTTCGACATGGGTCCGGATGGGTTGTACCGGATGTTTGGTCTCGGCGGGATCCCGATGGGCGGGGTCTTCCCCAAGCCGCCCCACGTGCCGGCCCCGTACTGGCTGCCGTACGCCAAGGTGGCGGACGTCGACCTGGCGGCGGCGAAGGCGGTGAAGGCGGGCGGGGCGTTGGTGGCTCCGCCGATGGAGGTGCCAGGCGGCGACCGGATCACGATCATCACCGATCCGCAGGGAGCGATGTTCGCGCTCCACGCGGCCGCGGCGCGACCCGCCGCTTGAACGGGCGGCGCGTCGGATCGCGCTAGGCGGGCGGCGCCGGTAGCGGTGCCGCCCCGTGGTCGTCGGCGGTTGAGCGGAGCGCAATCACCAGGGCGGCTGCCACGATGACGGCCGCCAGGAGGAACGGGGCACCGGGCAGGATGACCGGCCCCGAGATGAACTGGGCAAACGTCAGCGTGAACAGACCCGGGCCGATCAGCCCGGCAATTCCCATCAAGGATCCGTTGGCTCCCTGGAGGCGGCCCTGGTCGGTGGCCTCGACCCGGCGGCTCATCAGCCCCTGAAGTGCCGGATTGAAGAGGCCGGCAAAGGCGCCGACCACCACCCCCACCCAGATCAGGGCGGCCCGGTCCGCAACACCATAGATTGCGTAGGCGGCCAGCTCCGCCACCAGACCCGCCACCAGCGATTTTCGTTCGCCGATCCGGGCCACGATGGGCCGGACCAGGGTGCCCTGCACGACCACCGACGCCACCCCGACCACCGCCAGCGCGATGCCCATCATCCGGGTGTCCCATCCCAGCCGATAGCCGGCCCAGAGGACGAAGACGCTCGGCAGGACGTGATGCGCCACGTGGTGGAGCAAGTAGACCACGCCGAGCTCGAGGAGGCCGGGGCGGCCCCGCAGCAGGGCCAGCGATCCGATCGGGCTGGCGTTCCGGAGCGACGAGGGCCGGCGGCGCTCCCGGGGGAGCGATTCCGGGAGGACCAGCAGGCCGTACCCGACGTTGAGCAGGGTGAGGGCCCCGGCGGCCCAGAACGGGAGCCGGGGCGAAATCTGGCCGAGGATCCCGCCTAACGCTGGTCCGAGGACGAATCCGAGACCCCAGGCGGCGCCCATGATCCCGTAGCCGGCGGCCCGTCGCTCGGGGGGCGTGACGTCGGCGATGTAGGCGCCGGCGGTGGCGTAGTTCGCGGCCAGCATTCCCGAGAGGATCCGGCCCGCGAAGAGCCAGCCAAGGGTCGGTGCCAGCGCCATCAGGCCGTAGTCGAGGCCGAGGCCGAGGAGCGACAGCAGCAGCACCGGGCGGCGGCCGAATCGATCGGAGAGGACGCCGAGGATCGGCGCGCAGATGAACTGCATCAGGGCCCAGACCGTCCCGAACGCGCCGTAGATCCGGGCGGCCTGGGCGGTGTTACCCCCGCTCAACTCTTCGATCAGCTTCGGCAGGATCGGGATCGTGATCCCGAAGGCCAGCACGTCGACCAGGATCGTGACGAAGATGAACCCGAGCGCCGCCTGTCGTTTCATGCCGGACCTCAGCCGTAAAGCGCGTCGAACCGCCGTTGCATTTCCTCGGGACTGACCGCCTCGATCGTGGTGGCGACGTGCCAGACATGGCCGAAGGGGTCGGCCAGCTTGGCGGAACGGTCGCCATAGAACTCGTTCGTGGGTGGGCGGACGATCGTGGCCCCGGCCGCGGCTGCGCGGGCCACGAAGGCGTCGACGTTACTCACTTGGAGGTGCGTGCCGATGCCGCCGGAGCCCGGTCGTTCCGGGGCCACCACGTCGTACTCCGGATACTCGTCGGCGATCATCAGCAGCGCGCCTCCGATCGTGAACTCCGCGTGGCCGACCCGGCCAGTCCGATCGACCAGCCGGTATCGCTCGACCGCGTCGAACGCGGCCCGGTAGAAGTCGAGGGCGGCCGCTGCGCCCCTGGCGACCAGGTAGGGCGTGGCGGTGATCGGCGGTGTCGTCATGGGGCCTCATCCAGGCTCGGGGAATGACGAAGGTACCGCCGCCCGCCGGGCCAGGCTTGGAAAAAAGTCAGGGACCCGACTCCGCCAGGTTGACACTGCCCAGATAGCGGGTGGCAGCCCGGAACTCGGACGGCGACAGGCCTGCCAACTCGCGAAACTCCCCGTTGAGATGGGGCTGATCGTAGTAACCAGCTTTGGCCGCCACCTCAGCTACCGGGCGATCGCTTTCGGTCAGGATGCCGAGCGCCTGGTGGAAGCGGAGGACCCGAGCGTACACCTTGGGCGTCAGGCCGACCTGCTCCCGAAAGGCCGTGGCCAGCCGGCTTCGCGAAAAGCCGGTCTGTCCCCGGAGCGCCGCCACTCGCACCCGTCCGCTGGTCCGCTCCAGTTCGCTGGCGACCCAAACGACGGCTGGATCCGGCTCCGGACCGCGGGCGATTCGGGCCGCGACCCATCCCGCCGCGGCCCGGACCCTGGCGGGGCCATCCGGGGCTCCCTTGACGCAATCCTCGAGTTCCGCCGCGAGCGGGCCGACCAGATCGGTGAGGTCAGCGGTCTGGTTGGCGAGCGGGTGGACCGGCTGGCCGAGGAGCCGGTAGATCCCGAGCGGCGTAAACCGGATGCCGAGGATGGCGGTCGAGCGGGGTGGGCTGGCGACGACGAATGGTCCGGTCTGGAGGCCGGAGAGGCAGAGCGGCGGGCAGCGGTCGAACCGGGCCGGCTCGCCGCCGCGGGCTTCGTGAAACCGCTCGCCGAGGTGGACGATCAACTCGGCGATGCCGTTCGGGAAAGCCCGTTCGTACCGATGGGTCGTCAAGCCGTCGAAGTGCCAGAGTTTCTGGACCACGCGAGCTAAAGGCCGCGGCGACCATTCAGTATGGTGCCAGGTCCCGAGCGGCGACCGGTGGACGAACGTAACGGGGGCCACGGGAACGGCGGGCGGGATCAGCGTCCGGCAGGCTGACCAACGAGGCTCGTGGCAAAGCGACCGATCCGGCGGCAGGCCTCGAGCAACCGCTCCTCGCCGGTACCGAGGGTGATCCGGACGTGGCCGGCGCCGCTCGGTCCGAACCCCTCGCCTGGGGTGACGGACACGCCCTCGGCGTCGAGCAACCCACGGGCGAACTGCTTCCCGTCGAGTCCGGTGCCGCGGACGTCGGCAAAGACGTACATCCCGGCTTCCGGCATCCGGGCGGTCAGGCCGGGAACGGACGCCAGGCCGTCGACGACGACGTGGGCCCGCCGTTCGTACGAGGTCCTGATCCGTTCGAGGTCGGCGCCGCTGGAAGCGACCGCGTAGGCCGCCCCGTCCTGGACGAACTGGGCAATCCCGAAGTACATCGCCCGCGCCAGGTTGGCGAGGTGGTCGGCGAGCGCCGGCGGTGTCACCGCCCAGCCGCACCGCCAGCCGGTCATCGCGTGCGACTTCGAGAGGCTCCCGATCAGCACCCCGCGTTCGACCATGCCGGGGAGGGCCAGCGGGCTCACCAGGGGTGCCCCGAACGTGAGGGCGCCGTAGACCTCGTCGGAGAGGAGCCAGAGGTCGTGTTTCCGGCAGAGATCGGCCACCGCGGCGGCCTCGGCCACGGTCAGGCAGGAGCCGGTTGGATTGTGCGGGAAGTTGAGGATGATGCCGCGGGTCTTTGGCGTGATGGTCCGGGCCAGTTGGTCGGGATCGAGGTGGAACCGGTTCTCGGGCCGGAGCGAGACCTGCACCATCCGGGCTCCGGGCGCACCCAGGACGGCCTCGTAGGTGACGTAGGTCGGTTCGGCCGTGATGACCTCGTCCCCCGGCTCGAAGAGGCACTGACTGACGCCGAACAACGCGGCCTGGGCGCCCGGGAAGACGGTGACGCACGACGGATCGATGGTGGTGCCGAGCTCGCGGGAGGCCCGCTCCGCGACGGCGGTCCGGAGTGCCGGTTCGCCGCCGATCGGGGAGTAGTGGGTTCGACCATTCTCGAGCGCGTCGATGGCGGCGGCGCGGATCGGCGCCGGGGTGTCGAAGTCGGGGTCCCCGATCGAGAGCAGGATGATGTCGTCGCCTCGGGCGCGGCGCTCGATCGCGAGATCGTGCACCATCCAGGCGTCGGATCCTTCACCGGCGATCCGGCGGGTCAGCGACGAGTAACGCATCGGTCACACCTTGCGCGCGAGGGAATCGGGAATCCTAACGCCGTCCCCCTCCCAATCCCAAATCAGGCCCATGATCCACCAGCGCCCGCCTTCCCACCAGAGCTGGATGCTGTTGATTCCCCGGGCAAAGGGTGGGTCGCCGAGGCGGCGGAAGGACGCGTACGCGCTGGTGGCGTGGGCAAACCGCCCGAACCGGAACTCCTCGCGGCCGATCTCGACCTCGTAGAAGTCCTCGGTGGCCAACCGGCCGCCGACGTGCTCCGCGAACGCCGCCATCGACATGACCCGGAGGCCCGGCGTCGGCGGATCGGCCGGCGGCGAGCCGGCCGGGAGCCCCCGCATCAGCCGGGCCTCGGGATGGAAGAGATGGCGGTCACGGGCCCAGTCGCGAGGACCGGCGGGGCCCGAGATCACGTCGTACATCGCCGTGATGATCGCGTCGATGGACGCGACGTCGTCGGCGTACCGCGGATCGATCGTCATCAGTTTTTCTGCTTGGTGAAGACGGTCGGCTTGATGGCCGGCTCGATCGGCAGCGAGAGGCTGGTGACCGCGCCGGCCGCGTCGAGGTGGAACTGAATCTTCCACCGGATCGGCGACGCCGTGCTTCGGGGAGACGTCTCGAAGACGTCGTAGTGCCAATGCTCCATCGCCAGGTCGATCGCCCCGTATTTGGCGGCAAGCTTGTCGCCGTCGAGACGGATGGTCAGATCGCCGTAGCCCGGGTGATGGTAGCGGCCCACGTAGTCGGCGAGCGGGTGCGCGGGACGGGTACCGGCCACTTTGGCGGCGACGTCACGAGCGCGGGCGGAGTCGGCCCGGGCGCGGCCCCGGTTGAACTGCGTCAGGTAGCGGCCGCTCCAGTCGATCGACGAGAGGCCGAGGAGCCGGTCGTATACGATGAAAGGAATGAAGTCGCGGGTGTTGGTGCCGTTCATGTTGGTGAGCACCACCACGCCGATCGAGTCGTTGGGGAGGAAGTTCAGTTCGGCGGAGAACCCGTCGATGTTGCCGCCGTGGTTGACCATCTTGTGGCCCCGGTAGGTGCCGACGAAGAAGCCCATCCCGTACTGACCGTGGCCGAGGTCGATGCCGCCGGGGCCCGGCTGGGTCGGTACCGGGATGACCATGTGGGGGACCTGCATGTCCCGGGACTGCGCCGCGGGGACGATCTCCCGACCCTCGAACTTGCCCTGGTTCAGATGCATCGTGAGGTACTTGGCCATCTCCTCGACGCTGGCGTTGATCGAGCCGGCGGGGCCGATCGCGTCGATGACCCGATACGGGATCCGGGTCACCGAGTCGTTAGGAAGCCGGGCGTACCCGTACGAAAAATCCGCCGAGCGCTGGAGGTCGGTGACGGAGAAATCCGCGGTGGTCATCCCGAGGGGCTGGAACACGGTGGTCCGAACGACGTCCTCCCAGGAGGTTCCCGCGAGCTTGGCGGAGAGGATCCCGGCGGTGAGGTACATGAGGTTTTGGTACTGCCAGACCGCCCGGAAATCCCGGTTGGGCTCGAGGTATCGGAGCCGCTGGTACAGTTCGTCGCGGTTGAGGCCGCCGGCGCCCCAGGTCACGTCGTGACGGGGAAGGCCGGAGCGGTGGGTCACCAGATCGCGCGGGGTCATCCGCTCGGTGGCCATCGGGTCGAACATCATGAAGTCGGGGAGGTAGCGGCGGACCGGGGCGTCCCAGTCGAATTTGCCCTGGCCGGCCTGGATCGCGAGTCCCGTCACCGTGAACGACTTGGACACCGATCCGATGGCAAACTTGGTCTTGGGGGTGACGGGGACCTTCTGCTCGAGGTCCCGATACCCGTAGCCCTTGGCGAAGATGACCTGGTTTCCTTTGACGACCGCAATGCCGAGGCCGGGCACTTTCCAGGCCTTCATGACCGAGTCGATGGTGGCGTCGAACGAGGCGTCGAGGGTCCGCGGGGCGGGCTTCCGCTGGGCGAGGGCCGGCGTGGCGACGGCGACGAGCGTCGCCAGGGTCAGGAATCGTCGGGTCATCGGGGAGTCTCCACCAACGGGGGGATCGGGAGTATTTTCTTTGTACACACTTCTGTGTCCAAGCTACTCTTCCCCGGCCCCTCCGGCGAGGTCCCCATGGTGCGACGTACGATTCCCTTTGGTCTGCTGGTGGCGGCCGCCTGCGGCGGCCCGGCCGTTCCGCCCGCCTCGCCGGCCGACCGGCTCTCGGCCGAGTTGGCCGCGCTGGTCGATTCGACCCTGGCGGGCGCTCCCGAGGTGCCCGGGATCATGCTGCGGGTCGAGGCCCCGTCGATCGGCCTGAATTGGACCAAGGCGGTCGGGGTGCTCGACAAGGCCACCCGGGCGCCGCTCCAGCCGGAGCACACGATGCGGATCGCGAGCAACACCAAGACCTACGTGGCCGCGGCGATCCTCCGGCTGGTGGAGGACGGCAAGATTACGCTCGATCAGCCGATCGCGTCGTTGATCCTGCCGGCGTCGGTCGCGACCCTCCGGCGCGACGGCTACGACGCGTCGGTCATCACCGTCCGGATGCTGCTCCAGCACACCAGCGGGATGTTTGACTACGCCATGTCGCCCGCGTTCCTGGGACTCGTCACCAAGGACCCCGCCCACCGGTGGACCCGGGCCGAGCAGTTGGCGCTGGCGGTCGACAGTGGCGCGCCGTACGGGGGGCCGGACGAGGTCTATCACTACAGCGACACCGGCTACATCCTCCTTGGCGAGATCCTCGAGACGGTCACCACACGGTCGATGCCGGAGGCGGTGCGTGAGCTGCTCGGGTTCGACCGGTTGGGCATCAAGTACACTTACTTCGAGACCCTCGACTCGGTGCCGCCCGGCACCCCGGCCAAGGCCCATCAGTACCTCGACTCGCTCGACGCGACGAACTTCGATGCCTCGGTCGATCTCTATGGCGGCGGCGGGTTGGTCTCGAACCTGGAGGAGATGGCGCGCTTCTATCGGGCGCTCGTCCGAGGCGAAGTCTTCACCAAGAAGGAGACCCTCGACGCGATGCTGACGATGTCGCCCCAGAGCCAGAAGGAGCGGCCCGGCGGCTACGGTCTCGGCATTGCCAGCGGCACGACCGACGGGGTGGTCTGCTATGGCCACGGCGGGTTCTGGGGCACGGCGGCGCGGCACTGCCCCGCGATCGACCTGACCGTCACGGCGGCGGTCAACCACACCTCCGACGCCTCGCTCCGCCAGGTGGCGGAGGGGGCGATCCGTCTGGCCGCCGCCGCGATCGCGGCCGCCAAGTAGGAAACACCGGGAGCGATCGACATGGATGCCAAGGCGCTGTTTCGTGACGCGCTGGTGTGGGACATGGTGTTCATCTACGAGCCCGACATGGGCAACGGCGCCAACCTGTTCGACCGCTATCGGTCCGCCGGGGTGGATTTCATTTCGGTCCACCCGGCCGGCGACCGCCACAACGTGGGCGACGCGATCAAGCGGCTGGCGCGGTGCCGGACCGAGATCAAGGCGCATCCGAACGCGGTGCTGATCGAGTCGGTCGACGACATCCTGGCGGCGCGGGCCGCGGGCAAACTGGCCGTCAGCATCCATCTCGAAGGGTTCCGCTGCCTCGAGCGGGATCTCAACCTGATCGAGACCTACTACCAACTCGGGGTTCGCTTCGTCCATCCGATCTTCAACCTGATCAGCGAGATCGGCGGCGGTTGCGCCGACCGGTACGACATCGGGCTCACCAAGCTTGGCGTCCGGATGGTGGGGGAGATGAATCGGGTGGGGATGCTGGTCGACGGTGCCCACGCGGGATACCGGGCCACGCTCGACATGATGGAAGTCTCCACCGATCCCGTCATCTTCTCGCATCTGGCCTGTTATGGCGTGCATCCCCACATGCGGAACGTTCGAGACGACCAGATCAAGGCATGCGCCGGGAAGGGCGGGGTCATCGGGATCACCGGCGGCGGCTTTTATCTCGGCGCGGTGACGCCGGAGCGGTACTTCCAGCATCTCGACTACGTGGCGCAGATGGTGGGGCACGAGCACGTCGGCGTCGGTCTCGACTATCTCGACAACGTGGCCCCCCTGGCCGCGATCATCGACGCCCGGCCCGACGAATGGCCCGGCAAGGAGCAGGGTGCCTGGGAGCCGATGGCGTTCTTTCCGCCGGATCGTCTTGGCGACGTCACCGAACTGATGCTCAAGCATGGGTACACCGATTCCCAGGTGCGGGGCGTCCTCGGCGAGAACTGGCTCCGGATCTGCCGGAAAGTCTGGAAGTGACCGCGGGCGGTGCCACGGTCGAGCTGTCCGACCGCGATCGGGCGCTGCTGGCGGGCCAGGGCGGACCGGCCGCGCGGATTGCCGCGGGGATCATGGTCCGGATGGCGGAGGTGGGCGGGGCCCCCCGGCTGATGGACGTCTCCGCCGCCCACATCGATTCGAGCATCTACCTGGGCGACGCCACCCTCGAGTTTTCCGAGCGGCTGGCCGACGCCGGTGCCCGGGTGGTGGTGCCGGCCACCCTCAACGTGAGCGGACTCGACGAGCACCATTGGCGCGACTCGGCGGTCCCCCCGGAATGGGCGGGCAAGGCCCATCGCCAGATGATGGCCTACCAGCGGATGGGGTGCGTTCCCACCTGGACCTGCGCGCCGTACCAGACCCGCCACAAACCGACCTTCGGCCAGCAGATTGCCTGGGGTGAGTCGAACGCGATCTGTTTTGCGAACTCGGTCATCGGCGCTCGGACCGAACGGTATCCCGATCTGCTCGACATCTGCGCGGCCATCATCGGCCGAGTGCCCGAGGCCGGGCTTCACCTCGAGGAGAACCGGGGTGGTCAGGATCTGTTCCGGCTGGTCGACGTGCCGCGCTCCTGGCAGGAGGACGACACCTTCTATCCCGTGCTTGGCCACCTGATCGGCCGGATCGCGGGCGACCGGATTCCAGTGGTCGAGGGGCTCGACGCACGGCCGACGGAGGATCAACTCAAAGCGCTCTGCGCGGCGTCGGCCTCGTCGGGCGCGGTGGCACTCCTTCACGTGGTGGGGGTGACACCCGAAGCTCCGACGACCGCGGCCGCGTTGCGCGGGCGGAATCCGGAGCGCACCTTCCCGATCGGGCGCTCCGAACTCCGGGCCGCTCGGCGGGAATTGACGACGGCGGTGGGCCACCAGCTCGATCTGGTGGTTCTCGGCAGCCCGCATTTTTCGGTGGCGGAGTTCCGGGCCCTGGCTCCGCTGCTGAAGGGCCGGCGGCGGCATTCGGGCACCGGGCTGGTGGTCACCTCGAGCCGGATCATGACCGCGCTGGCCAAGGACGACGGGCTGCTCGACGATCTCGAGGCCTTCGGCGGCACCGTGACCGTCGACACCTGCGTGCTGGCCACCCCGATGCTCCGCCCGGAGGTCAAAGTGCTGATGACCAACTCCGCCAAGTACGCCTACTATTCGCCGGGGTTGCTTGGCGCGACCGTGGCGTTCGGGAGCCTGTCGGACTGCGTCGAGTCGGCGGTGGCCGGACGGGTGGTCCGGGACGAGGCCTCGTGGAGCGAGTAGTCCGGGGCCGACCGCTGGTGCCGGGCTCCGCGGCCGGCGCCGTCCTGTCGAGTGAGCAGCCGCTCAGCTTCTGGGGTGGCTACGACCAGCGGAGCGGGGAGATCATCGACCGCCGCCATCCGTTGTCGGGTCGGAACGCGGCGGGGACGGTGCTGGTGCTGCCGGCGTCGCGGGGTTCGAGCACGACGTCCGCGGTGCTCCTCGAAGCCGTCCGGGCCGGAACCGCGCCGGCGGCGATCATCACCCTTGGCCCCGACCGGTTCCTGGCGCTCGCCTCGATCGTGGCGCTCGAGATGTTCCAGGCGCCGGTGCCGATGATCGCGGTCGAGGCCGGGGATTTCGAGGTCGTCCGGGCCGCCGCGTACGCCGCGGTCGAACCCGATGGGACGATCCGGTGCTCGGGGTCGTCGTCGAGTGGTCAGTCTTCAGCAGCGAGTCGTCCTGATGCGTGAGCTTGCCGATCTGTTTGCCGGGAACCGGGCCTGGGCCGAGTCAGTGGAACGGGCTCAACCGGGCTTTTTCGAAGAACTGGCGCGCCAGCAATCGCCCCGGTTCTTGTGGATCGGCTGTTCGGACAGCCGGGTTCCCGCCAACGAGATCGTCGGTCTCCGGCCGGGCGAGCTGTTCGTTCATCGGAACGTGGCCAACGTGGTGGTGCACACCGATCTCAACTGCCTTTCGGTCCTCCAGTACGCGATCGACGCGCTCAAGGTCGAGCATGTGATCGTGTGCGGTCATTACGGATGCGGGGGCGTGCAGGCGGCCGCGGCCGGGGCGCCGCTCGGGCTCGTGGACAACTGGCTCCGGCACGTGCAGGACGTTGCCGACCGGCATCGAGACGAGCTGGCGGGTCTCGAGGCGGGAGCGGCGCGGAATGACCGCCTGTGCGAGCTGAATGTGGTGGAACAGGCGGTCAACGTCTGCCGGACGTCGATCGTTCAGGATGCGTGGCGTCGCGGTCAGCGATTGACCGTGCATGCCTGGCTCTACCGGCTCCAGGATGGGCGCCTTCGGTTTGCGCACTTTGCCGCGGGTGGGCCCGCGGACGTGGCCCGGGACTATCGGATCGCGATCGCGACGCCGCCGACGCTGCCCTGAGCTGACTCGGGGGGTCTACTTGGTGCCGAGTTCCCGGTGCCACGCCACGAAGGCGGTCTCGAGGAACTTGGGCGTGAACAGGGTCCACTGACCGAGGGCAGCCGGAATCGCGTACCCCGCGGCGGCCTCGGCGGCGGTCTGGCCCTTGTCCCGGGAGGCACGCGCCGCTCGTTCGATTTCGCCGAGCATCGTCAGGTAG
>CADEGB010000031.1 GCA_902826755.1 uncultured Gemmatimonadota bacterium | reverse complement strand
TTAAGGGACCGGGCGTCGGCCTGATGGACGTGGGCCAGCACCTGCGAATGCCGGTGGGGTACCACGATCGGGTGAGTCTTGCCGGTGCGGATCTCCTTCCCGCCGATGATGAGCGGGATGTCGACCACTTCGCCGCTCATCTTCTTGAGCGCCGCCTTGATCGCGTCTCGCTCGGGCGTGCCGGGGGCGTAGGACAGGACCGGCTCGTTGCGGGGGGCCGGGATATTGGGCGTCGAGGACATGTTGGGCCGATTCGGGTGGAGGGACGGCCGTAAATCTATCCTCTCGGGCGCCGCTGGGGACGGGCGGCTATATTTGCGCCGGTTCACCACCCTATTTCGAGGCTGTTGACGATGCGGTCGATCCTTCTGGCGGGCCTCCTCGCGCTGGTGGCGGGCTGCCGCCCCTACGATCTCAAGAGCACGGTTTCCGGTCAGGACGGGCTGATCCCGGCCGACCAGTTCGCCCGGTACGGCGCCGAGCAGGCCAAGGCCGTTGCCATCGGACGATCCCTGGCCCAGTGGGGCGGCGACGCGTCGCCCGAGGCCCGAGCCACCCAGGTCACCAAAGCGGCCGAGTACGCCAAGACCCTTCCAGGCGTCCAGTCGGTCGTTGCCGACACCCTGGGCTACCGGCTGACCGTCACCTTCGCCAGCGGCTGGCGCACCGCGGTCGTTCCGATCGATGACGGGGTGGCCCCGGAGGCCACCCCGGGACTCACCGCCGGGAAGTAGCGCCTGAGCCGGTCGCTACCGGTCACCCGAGATCCTCACTTTCGACGCCACCAGCGCGAGCCCAGGCTATGCCGCCTGGGTCCGGGACGAAACCTCGCCCACTTGAACTTGGGGGGACTCGGGCGTCCCCGTTCCCGGGCGGTCAGGGCCTGGCCCCACCTCCGGCCTGGCCAAGCCAAGGACTTCCCGCAACCACTGAAGCCGCCGTCCGTCTCTCGAGGTGGGTTCCATGCCTCGAAAAGCGGCGGATCGACCCCAAACCGGACACCGGCGTCACCGGGGCCGGCCCCGACCCGCCACCCCGCCCATCTTCTCCACTCCCCCCATGTGGTCGGCCATCATCCGCCAGTGCTCCAGGTCGATGACATTGGTGGCGGGGTTCCGGAACTCGTCGACGGCCGAGTCGATGACCCGGGCCTTGTCCGCCCGCGCCACCTTCGGGGAGGCCAGGATGTCGGAGATGATGTCGTGCATCATGTGGAGGTTGTCGAACACGATCGCCGCCCGTGGATGCCGGGCGCTGAACGTCGGCGCCACGGCCGCCGTCATCGGCATGACCGAGGGCAACCGGCTCGGGGCCGACTCCGTCATGGCCCAGAACCGGGCCACGCTTTCCTCGATGCTGGCCCGCTGGTCGGCCGCCGTCGGCTCGGTCAACAGGGACTCGTAGAGCCCGACCTGGAGCCAGTGATAGGCCCAGATCAATCCGTTGAATTTGGGATATCGCTGCCGAAATACCTGACTGAAGTACTGCCCGTCCATCAGCTCCATTGTCTTCGGGCGGTCGGTGATGGCGTATCGGGTATCGGCCAGATAGTGGTCGACCAGTCGTTCGACCAGAGCCATCCGACTCGAGTCGGACCGTCCCGGAGCCGCGTACACGTCATAGATCTGGCGATGGAGGACGTGGGCCCGCTCGAACATCGTCTTGGCGCGCCAGGCGGTCCTGGCATACCCGGGCATGATCGCCTCTTCGGCCACCGCAAACCGGGGCGGCCGGCGGAGGAGATCCCCGACCAGATAGTCGAACTCCCGGCGCTCGAGCACTTCCACGGGCGCGTCGGGCGCGGTCAGGAGCCGCTCGTACAGCACCGCGTGCCCGTAGTCGAAGGCGTTGAACAGGCCCGCCGCCTTGGGATAGACCGCCCGGAACCTCCAGTTGAAGTCCCCGGGATAGTAGAACTCCTCGTCGCGACCCTGCGCGCCGAGGACGCCGGGAAGCCCCAGCACCAGGAGCAACAGCCCGATCCGTTTCATCGGTTTCCTCCCCTCATCAGGGCCCGCACCGCAAAGGCGTGGCTGAGGCCGAGGTTGAATTCGGTTGTGCCTCCCTCGGACCGAAGGCTCCGCTCGATGCCGCCATGGATGACCAGGGTCGGGGTCAGCTGACGCCGGGCCCCCAGACCGGCCACCCAGTCGACGTCCGATCCGCCCCCCGGGTCCTCGGCGAACAGCTCGGCAACGAGCAGCGCGCTGGTACGGAACAGGGTGTAGTCCCAGGCAAGGCCCGCCCACCAGGCGGGTTCGGTCCGCCGACCCGCCGTTTCGGGCCGGAGGATGGCGGCCGCGGCATTCAGGTGCACGCGCGACCGACCGACCGCGCGCGTGGCGAGGGCGCCGAGCGACACCGTGGCGTCGGCCCCGAACCGGGCGCCGTCGAGGGGTTGGGTGATCTCGAACGACAGGCCGAGTCCCGGCCACGAGGGCGTCTCGCGGCGGACATTCCAGAGCCCCCCCAGGCCCAGGGTGGATTCCGCGGACCGATCGGCGACCTCGGCGCCGACGCCGATCATCAGGTTCCGGCCGACGCCATACTCCAGGTGAGGCGACACCGTGTGGGTGCTGACCCCCGAACCTCGGGAGAACCCGTAGGGCAGCGTCAGTTCGAACGCATACCGCTCGATCGGATACGCGTCGGTAACCCGGGCGGGGCGATGGCCATCGAGGTTGCGATAGTCGATCTGCGCAGCGAGCGGGACGGCACCCCCGCACGCCACGCACGCCGCGGCGAGCAGCCGCGGCCACATGGGATGATGCATGACACCTCAGTTGATCAGGGTTCGAGAAAGGCCGAACGAACCGAACGATCAGTGAAGTGCCTGAGGGGGTGGTGTCGGGGGCTCCGGATGCGAAAATGGCGGGACCAATGCGGCGCGGACGCCGACGAACGCCGGACCGACACCGGGAGGCACCACCGCGGACTCCGGCACGCCGGAATCGGCGGCCGAGGCGCATTGGAGGTGGCGCCGGCACTCCGCGGGCGGGCAGTGAGGACATTGCTCGCCCGAGTCGGTATTTTTCCCGTCGGCCGGGGCGGCGCCGTGGGCCATGGCGTGATGATCATGCCCGGCCACGTCGTTGGCCGGCCGGCAGTGGGCCCCCGCGTCGCGCGGCAGCGCCGCAAGCGCGATCGCCATCAGGACGACCAGGGACCCGAGCCGGGAGAGCCATCTCGACATGGCTCCAAGCCTAACCGGGGGTTTTGACCCCAGCAACGTGGCGGAACGAGGTGACGGAATGAAAATCGGTCGATCAGCGCTGTTCTGGATCATCGCCGCGGGTTTCGTGGCCTTCCTGGCGTACACCAGCCTCAAGAGCCAGGGCACGACCTGCGAGGTCTGCATGTCCTTCAATGGCGGGGAGCGGTGCGCCAAGGCGTCCGGTCCCACCAGGGATGCCGCGACCGAAACCGCCCAGACGGCCGCCTGCGGGCCCTTGGCGGCTGGGATGGACCAGACGATCGCCTGCGGCAGAGCCCAGCCGAAATCGGTGACCTGCACCGGCGGATGAGCCGGCTCAGCGAGGTTGCCGCGATCGCCGACCTGGCCACCCGGGCCGTTGCGCTCGGCGTGGCCGCCGTCGCGGCGACCATCGCCGCAACCCACTGGGCCATCCGCCAGAAGTATCTCTCGCCGTTCGGTCCCTGGCCACGGACCGTCCGCAGTCTCGCCGATCCGTTCCTTCGGCCGCTGGAACGTCGAATCGCCCGGAGGGGCGGCAATCCGCAGGATGCCTCCCTCTGGCTCGTCGGCATCACCGTCGTTCTCGGCCTGCTGCTGGTCAATGGCGTCCGGTGGGGATTCGATCTGGCCTACGCGGTCGGCTCGCTGGCGGACGCCTCCCCCCGAACCTGGGCCCGCGTCGTCGTCGGCTGGATCTTCAGCCTCCTGATCCTGGCCCTGTTCGTCCGGTTCATTTCGGGCTGGCTCGGGATCTCGCCCTACGCGCGGTGGATGCGGCCCGTGGTGATCGCCACCGATTGGCTGGTGATCCCGATCCGCCGGATCGTCCCACCCGTCGGCCTGTTCGATCTGAGTCCCGTGGTGGCCTACCTGGTCCTCGTGCTCCTCCAGGCGTTCGTCGACCGGGTCATCTTCCGCTGATGCCCCCGATCGACGCGATCAGCGGCGGCATTCGACTCACCCTCCACGTCCAGCCGCGGGCCTCGGCCACCGAGGTGGCGGGCCTCCACGGCGACGCCCTCAAGCTCCGCGTCGCCTCGCCGCCGGTCGACGGCGCCGCCAATGAGGAGATCGTCCGGTTCCTGGCCGAACGACTCGGGGTGCCGCGACGCCAGGTCCCGATCATTTCGGGTGCCACGGGACGCCGGAAGACGCTGGCCATCGCGGGCGTCGATGCCGAGTTGGCGGGCCGGGCCTTGGGACTCGGAACGGGTTCCGCCTGACCGTCGGCTGAGGGATCCGGTCAGCCCACTCCCAGATTGGCGAGGGCAAAGGCCAGGACGTCGGCCCGTTCCTCGATGGCCTTGGCCAGTGGTTTTCCAGCCCCGTGGCCCGCCTTCGTTTCGATCCGGATGTAGGCGGGTCGCCGCCAGGTGGTGGCGGCCTGCAGCGCTGCCGCGAATTTGAAGGAATGGCCGGGCACCACCCGGTCGTCGTGATCGGCGGTGGTGATCAGGGTGGCCGGATAGTCGGTTCCCGGAACCAGGTTGTGGAGCGGCGAGTAAGCGCGGAGGATCGGGAAGTAGCGGGGATCCTCGGAGGAACCGTACTCCGACGCCCAGGCCCAGCCGATCGTGAACTGGTGATAGCGCAGCATGTCCAGCACCCCCACCGCCGGCAGGGCCACCGCGGCGAGGTCGGGTCGTTGGGTCATGATCGCCCCCACGAGGAGTCCGCCGTTCGATCCGCCCTCCATGGCCAGCCAGCTCGGGCTGGTGTAGCCCTCGGCCACGAGATACTCCGCCGCCGCGATGAAGTCGTCGAACACGTTCTGCTTCCGTTCGAACATGCCCGCCTGATGCCAGGCCTCGCCGTATTCGCCACCGCCGCGGAGGTTCGGCTGCGCGTAGATCCCACCCCGCTCGAGCCACGCCACGAGCGACGGGGCAAAAGCTGGCGTCAGACTCACGTTGAACCCGCCGTAGGCGTGCAGCAGGGTCGGATTCGACCCGTTCCGGACGACGTCGTTCCGTCGGGTAATGAACACCGGGATCCGGGTGCCATCCTTGCTTCGATAGAACACCTGCTCGGTCAGGAAGGGCGTCGGGTCGAACGCCAGGATCGGCGAGCGGAACACCGACTGCTCGCCGGTGTCGACGTCATGCCGAAGGATGGTCCCGGGGGTCAGAAACGACGTGAACGCGAAGAACATCTCCGGCCGATCGGGGTCGCCGCTCATCCCGGTGGCGGTGCCGATCCCCGGAAGGGTCAGGTCGCGAACCCGGCGGCCGGATCGGTCGAACACGGTGACGACCGATTGCGCGTCGGCCAGGTAGCTGGCGATGAATCGCCCGCCAACGTGGGCCACGGATTCGAGGGCGTGAGCGGACTCGGGCACCAGTTCGATCGTGGCGGGCGGCCCGTCCGCCGTGACGTCCACCGCCACGATCCGACCGCGCGGGGCCTCCCGGTCGGTCCGGAAGTAGAACCGGGGGCCGTCGTTGCCGATGAAGCCGTAGCCGGCATCGAACTCGTCGAGGAGCCGGACGACGTCACCCTCGGTCCGAGGCGCCAGCGGGTCGAGCAGATCGAAATAGTGGACCCGGACCCGGGTATCGGTCCCGACCCAGACCGTCAGCACGAGGTAGCGGCCGTCGTGGGTCACCTCGGGGCTGAAGCCCCAGTCGGGTTGATCCGGTCGCTGGTGCACCAGCCGATCGGCGCTCTGGGGCGTGCCCACCCGATGGTAGTACACTTTCATGTCGCGATTCTGGGCCACCATCGCGTCACCCCCAGCCGGCTCCGGGTAACGGGCGTAGAAGAAGCCCTTGCCGTCGCGGGTCCAGCTTCCTCCGGAGAACTTGATCCACTGGAGCCGGTCCTCGAGGTCCGCACCGGTGTCCACCCGCCGAATCCGGAACTCCTGCCAGTCCGAGCCGCTGGCGGCCGTGCCGTACAGCAGGAGGTTCCCGTCCGGACTCGGTTCGGTCAGCGTGAGCGCCACGGTCCCGTCAGTCGAGAGTCGGTTGGGGTCGAGCAGTTCCCGCGGCGGCGCGGTCGCGGTGTCCTGAACGAAAAGGACCGCCTGGTTCTGGAGTCCGCTGTTGCGGGCAAAGAAATACCGGCCGCCTCGGTAATAGGGAACGGAGAAGCGCTCGTAGTCGTGGATCGAGGTGAGCCGGCCCTGGAGTTCGTCCCGACCCGGCAACGAACGGAGATACCCGAGGCTGACCTCGTTCTGATCCTGAACCCACGCCACGGTTTCCGGGGCGTCGACGTCCTCGAGCCACCGGAAGGGATCGGCAACGGCATGCCCGTGATAGACGTCGATCTGGTCGACCGACCGGGTGGCGGGAGGGCGTTGGAACCGAGTGGGTGTCATGGCGGCCCAGGAGGGAGGACAACACGAAACCGGCGACCCTCACGACGGGTCGCCGGTGGGAACGGAGGGACGATAATCGAAGGGCTAGGCGGTGTGGACCCGGTACCGGGCGCGCCCGACGACCTCGCGACCGGCCATGAACCGGTGCACCCAAGCCCGCAGCCGATGCGCCTCGGGCGACCCGGCGAGCGGATGGTCGACCAGCCGATCGGTGGCGTGGGCCACCGCCGCCAGACCCGCCGCGGCGCTCGGGCCCGAGATGTCCTGTGCCAGGGTCTGTCGATGGCTGATGAGGCGCATATAACGGATGACGAAGTACCGATCGGGTGGTATGCCAGACGAGAGGTGGACGGCTCGCCATCTGAGACCGCACAGGCGGAGCTCGGCGGGCAGCAAGATCGGTGCGCAGCCGAGGGCACGACCCGCGTCGATTTCATCAACCCCGAGGGCACGGACCAGGAACGCCGGGCCGAAGCACGTCGGCGGGACGGCGTGATGGGCGCAGAGCATGGCCGAGCCGAGCCAGGCATCCCGGAGGGCAGCTTCGCCGTCGAACCGGTACAACGAGCGGACCTCGGTGGAAGGCGTCGGTCCAGCGGAAGCGGCGTTGTTAGGCGACATCATTGGGCACGGTTTCGGAGCGGCGACGTTCCATTAGATGCCGGATTTCCGGAAAGCGTTGCGTCCCGAATTCGCAACGACGAACGTCCCGAATTCGAAACGCGCGCGGGAATCCACCCCGACCGATGCTGCTACGTTTCACCATCGTGACATCAATCCGGCAGCTTCTTCCTGGAGACCCGATGGCGCCGCCGGCCGACCAATGCGGCGACTTTCACCGCATGAGGCTGAGGGCAACGAGGCCCAGCCCACGCCGCGTTGGCCGCGGGCACGGATCCTGCTATTTTGTCCGAGCAGACAACCAGGCAGTCCGTGGCGATTTGCGCAGCTTGCGGCCACGTAAAACAACCAGCTAAAACGCGTGCCCGGGGGCCGCTTTAGCCTCCGGGCGCGTTCGTTGAGGGAGGACCGTTTCGTGGTGACATCGACCAACCAGCCGAGCCGACGAGCCCGGATCGAAGCCCTGACCGCCCTGTTGCAGGAGCGGATCCTGGTGTTCGACGGGGCCTACGGCACGATGATCCAGCGCCACCGCCTTTCCGAGGAGCAGTATCGGGGTCGGCGTTTTGCCGAATGGCCTCGAGATCTCAAGGGCAACAACGACCTCCTCGTCCTGACCCAACCGGAGATCATCGCCGGGATCCATCGCGAGTATTTCCAAGCCGGCGCCGATCTGGTCGAAACCAACACGTTCAACGCCAACGCCATTTCCCTGGCCGACTACGGCATGGAGAGCCTGGCGCGGGAACTGAACGTCGAGGGGGCGCGGCTGGCCCGCGCCGTGGCCGACGATTTGACGACCAGCGACGGCCGACTCCGGTTCGTGGCCGGATCGATCGGGCCGGCCAACCGGACCGCCTCGCTGTCGCCCGACGTCAACGACCCCGCCGCCCGGAATGTGACGTTCGACGAACTGGCGGCCGCCTACGCCGACCAGGTCGATGGCCTCCTCGATGGGGGCGTGGACATTCTCCTGGTCGAGACCATCTTCGACACGCTCAACGCCAAGGCGGCGATCTTCGGGATCACCGACCGGTTCGCGGCCCGCGGGGAGCGGGTCCCGATCTGGATCTCGGGCACGATCACCGACGCCAGCGGCCGGACCCTGTCGGGTCAGACCACCGAGGCGTTCTGGCATTCGGTGGCCCATGCCGAGCCCCTGATCGTCGGCCTCAACTGTGCCCTCGGCGCACCCCAGCTCCGCCAGTATGTCCAGGAACTGTCGCGCGCCGCCGGCTGCTATGTCAGCGCCTATCCGAACGCCGGCCTCCCGAACGAGTTCGGGGAATACGACGACACCCCCGAATCGATGAGCCACACGCTGGCCGAGTTTGCTCGGAGCGGCCTGCTCAACGTGGTGGGCGGGTGCTGCGGGACCATGCCGGACCACATTCGCGCCATCGCGGCCGGCGTTCGGGGCATCGCCCCGAGGAAGCGGCCCGAGATCGAGCCGCGCTGCCGGCTTTCCGGCCTCGAGCCGGTGTCGATCGGCCCCGATTCGCTCTTCGTCAACGTGGGCGAACGGACCAACGTCACCGGATCGCGGAAGTTCGCCAAGCTGGTGGCCGACGGGCGGTACGATGAGGGGCTCGAGATCGCCCGCCAGCAGGTGGAGAACGGCGCGCAGGTCATCGATGTCAACATGGACGAAGGGATGCTCGACTCGCTCGCGGCGATGCGGAAGTTCCTCCGCCTCATTGCCTCGGAGCCCGGGATCGCCAAAGTACCGGTGATGATCGACTCGTCGAAGTGGACCGTCATCGAGGAGGGCCTCAAGAACGTCCAGGGCAAGAGCGTCGTCAACTCGATCAGCCTCAAGGAGGGCGAGGCCGAGTTCATCCGGCAGGCCACTTTGGTGCGTCGCTACGGCGCCGCAGTGATCGTGATGGCCTTCGACGAGCAGGGTCAGGCCGACTCGGCCGATCGGAAAGTGGCGATCTGCGAGCGGGCCTACCGGCTCCTGACCGACAAGGTCGGATTCCCGCCCGAGGATATCATCTTCGACCCCAACGTCTTTGCCATCGCCACCGGGATCGAGGAACACGCCAACTACGCCGTCGACTTCATCGAGGCCACCCGGCGGATCAAGGCCACCCTGCCCCACTGCCTGGTCAGCGGCGGCGTCAGTAACGTCTCGTTCTCGTTCCGCGGCAACGACCCAATTCGGGAAGCCATCCACGCCGTCTTCCTCTATCACGCCATTTCCGCCGGGATGGACATGGGGATCGTCAACGCCGGGGCGCTCCCGGTATACGACGACATTCCGAAAGACCTCCTGGAACGGATCGAGGACGTCGTCCTCAACCGGCGGGCGGATTCGACGGAACGGTTGCTGGCGGTGGCGGATACGGTCAAGGGTCAGGCTAAGCTGGCCCAGGCCGACCTGACGTGGCGATCGCTCCCGGTGGAGGAGCGCCTGGCCCACGCGCTGGTCGAGGGCATTGCTGACTACATCGAGGCCGATACCGAGGAAGCCCGGCTCCGGGCAACTCGGCCGATCGAGGTGATCGAAGGTCCGCTGATGAACGGAATGAACGTCGTCGGCGATCTCTTCGGCGCCGGGAAGATGTTCCTGCCCCAGGTGGTGAAGAGCGCCCGGGTCATGAAGAAGGCGGTGGCCTGCCTGATTCCCTACATCGAAGCGGAGAAAACCGAGGGCCAGCGCGCCAAGGGCCGGGTTCTGATGGCCACGGTCAAGGGTGACGTGCACGACATCGGCAAGAACATCGTGGGCGTCGTGCTCCAGTGCAACAACTTCGAGGTGATCGACCTCGGCGTCATGGTACCGAGCGCCCGGATCCTCGAGACGGCGCGGAAGGAACGGGTCGACCTGATCGGGCTCTCGGGCCTGATCACCCCGTCGTTGGAGGAGATGACCCTCGTCGCGGCGGAGATGGAGCGACAGGGATTCACGATTCCGCTCCTGATCGGCGGTGCCACGACCTCCAAGGCGCACACGGCCGTCAAGATCGAGCCCTCGTATTCGGGCCCGGTCATCCACGTGCTCGACGCCTCTCGCGCCGTAGGCGTGGCGGGAAGCCTGCTCAGCGACACGCTCAAGACCGATCTGGTGGCGGCCGTCAAGGCGGAGTACGAGGGGATTCGGGTGGCCCGGGCGGGCCAATCCCGGGATGACCGACGAATCGAGATCGAGGCGGCGCGGGCCAACCGGCTGGTGCTCGACCTCAGCCGGCAGGGCCGCACGCCGAGTTTCAGTGGCGTCCAGACGTTCGACCAGTACCCGCTCGGCGAACTGGTCGAGCGAATCGACTGGACACCGTTCTTCCAGACCTGGGAGCTGGCGGGCCACTATCCTGCCATTCTCGACGATCCAAAGGTCGGCAAGGCGGCGCGCGATCTCTTCGACGAAGCCCGGCGGCTGCTGGATCGGATCGTCCGCGACCGACTGTTGACGGCCCGGGCGGTGGTGGGGTTTTTCCCGGCCAATCAGGTGGGCGACGACATCGAGATCTACGCCGATCCCTCCCGGAGCGCGACCATCGGGCGGATCCATACGCTTCGCCAACAGCACCCGAAGAGCGGCGGCAAGCCGAACCTGGCCCTGGCCGACTTCGTGGCTCCGCGGGAAGCCGGTGTGGTGGACTGGATCGGGGCCTTTGCCGTCACGGCGGGCGTCGGGCTCGACGAGGTGGTGACCGCCTTCGAGCGGGACCACGACGACTACCACAGCATCATGGCCAAAGCGCTGGCCGACCGCCTGGCCGAGGCGTTGGCCGAGCGGATGCACGAACGGGTTCGAACCGAACTCTGGGGCTATGCGGGTGACGAGCGGCTTTCCAACGACGACCTGATCCGGGAGAAGTACCATGGCGTCCGCCCAGCCCCCGGGTATCCGGCCTGCCCCGATCACACCGAGAAGGGCTTCCTCTTCTCACTCCTCGGCGCCACCGAGCGGGCGGGGATCGCGTTGACGGAGAGCTACGCCATGACCCCGACTGCCTCGGTCAGCGGGTACTACTTCTGGCGGCCGGAGTCCCAGTACTTCGGCGTCGGCAAGGTGGGCCGGGACCAAGTCGAGAGCTACGCGCGGCGGAAGGGCCTCGAGGTGGCCGAGGTCGAGCGATGGCTGGCCCCCAACCTGGGGTATACCCGCAAGAGCTGACCCGAGGCGTCGGAGTGATCGGCATGAGCCACTACCCGCCGCTTTTCCGCATTGGGGATATCTCGGTCTCGGAGGTTTCCTGGTCGGGGTCAACTTCCCGAAGCTGATCCCCAGGTCTCCCCCAACACCACACCGCACAATCGCGCTGACCCGGCCGCCTCAACCCAGTTCGCGCTGGAGCCAGGCCCGCGCGGAGAGCCAGTCCCGTTTGATGGTGGCGGTGGACACGTCCAGCGTCTCGGCCGTCTCCTCGACGCTGAGGCCGGCAAAGTACCGAAGTTCGACGACCCGAGCCGCCCGGGGCGACAGCGCCTTCAGTCGTTCGAGCGCGTCGTCGACCCCGAGGATGTCGTCCGGCGTGGCGGTCACGGGGAGGGCCATCTCCTCCAGCGTGATCGCGCGGCCACCATCCCGCTTGATCGCGCCGCGGCGGCGGGCATGATCGACCAGGATCTGCCGCATGGCCTGGGCCGCGATGCCGAAGAAATGGCGCCGGTTCCGCCACGCAAGATTGGGACTGCTGACCAGGCGAAGGTAGGCCTCGTGAACCAGCGCGGTGGTCTGGAGAGTATGATCGGGCCGCTCCCGGCGAAATACGCTCTCCGCCAGCAGCTTGAGCTCGTCGTAGACCACCGGCAGGACCCGGTCGAGCGCCCCCGGCGTGCCCGCCTCGGCGGCGAGCAGCAGCTCGGTGAGGTCGCGCGGGGATTCGGTGGGCATCGGGCAGTCCACGGCCGGATCGAGGGAAGGTTTCTAAGCTACCGAGCGCGGGGGTGGGGCGTCACCCCCATCGGATCCACTGGCGGCGGCACTGAAGCCGGCGCATCTTCGGGCCGTTGACCCGCCGCCTCACAGGAGGAGCCATCGCTCCGAAGACCGAGGACCTCTGGGATCGCCTCAGCGCGGCGGTGGAGCGCGCCCTCGACACGCCGCCGGCCGAGCGCGCCGCGCTGATCGCCGCGATCTGCGGGGACGACGCCGCGCTCCGGCGCGAGGTCGAGGCCCTCGTGGCCGCCTCCGAAACCGGGAGCGACCGCTTCGACCGGCCCGCCGCCACCCTGCTGGCGGCCGCCGCGCCGGACGCGCCACCCGCCCTGGCGGCCGGCCACCGGATCGGCCCCTATCTGATCGTCAGGGAAATCGGCCAGGGCGGGATGGGGACGGTGTTCGAGGCCTATCGGACCGACGATGATTTCCGAAAGCGGGTGGCCCTCAAGACCCTGGCCATCGGGCGCGATCACGCCGGGATGCTCCGGCGGTTCCGCCAGGAACGACGGATCCTGGCCCGACTCGACCATCGCCACATCGCCGCCCTCCTCGACGGCGGCGTGCTCCCCGATGGGGTGCCCTACTTCGCGATGGAGTTCGTCGACGGAGAGCCGATCGATCGCTACTGCGCCAGCCGCGGCCTCCCGGTGGCCGACCGTCTCCGACTCCTCCGCCAAGTATGTGGCGCCGTCCAGTTTGCCCATCGGAACCTGGTGGTCCATCGCGACCTCAAGCCCGGCAACGTGCTCGTCACCCCCGACGGCACGGTCAAACTGCTCGACTTCGGCATCGCCAAGCTGCTCGCGCCGGACGACGACGCCAGCGACCCCGACCTGACCCAGGCGGGGACCAGCCCCTACACCCCGGCGTACGCCAGCCCCGAGCAGCTCCGCGGCGAACCGCTCACCACCGCCAGCGACGTCCACGCGTTAGGCGTCGTCATGTTCCAGGTCCTGACCGGCCGGCATCCGTTCCGCGACGGCGATCCGCCCCTGGCCGAACTGCGGCGCCGGATCCTCGACCAGCCGGCACCACCCACCGGGCTCGATCGCGACCTCGACGCCATCGTGCGGACCGCCACCCACAAGGAACCCGACCGCCGTTATGCCTCCGCGGAGCAGCTGGGCGACGACCTCTCCCGCTTCCTCGACGGGCGCCCGATCCAGGCCCGGCCCGACACGATCGGTTACCGCTTCGGCAAACTGATCCGTCGCAACCGGACCGCCACGGTCGCGTCGGTCCTGGCGGTCGGCTCCCTGATCGCGATGGTGGTGGTTTCGCGCCAACAGGCCCGGGTGGCGGCGGCCGAGCGCGACCGGGCCCGGATCGAGGCGGCCAAGGCCAACCGAGTCACCAGCTTCGTGCAGGAGATGCTCCGGAGCGCCGACCCGCGGGAGTCGAGTCCCGACCTTTCGGTGGCGGCCGCGCTGGCGGCGGCCACCGCCCGAGCCGACTCCGCCCTGGCCGAGGATCCCGAGGTCCTGGCCTCGGTCCTCACGGCCATTGGCCGGAGCTACCTGGGCCTCGGCCGCTACGACGAGGCGGAGCCGCCGCTCCGACGGGCGCTGGCGCTCCGGGAATCGGCGACCCCACCCCGCCCCGCCGACATCGCCGCCAGCCTTCATCACCTCGGCTTGGTCCACCTCGAGCGGGGCGATCTCGCGCCGGCCGAGTCACTGTTCCGGCGCGCGCTCGACCAGATCCGAGGAGCGGACCCGATCGACAGCGCCGCGCTGGCCCGCGTCCTCAACGATCTGGGCGATCTCCTCCAGTACGCCGGCGACCTCCCGGGTGCCGAAACGGCCCACCGGGAAGCGCTGGCTCTCCGCACCGCGCTCGAAGGCCCTCGCGGCGAGGGCGTCGCGGCCAGTCTCAACAACATCGCCGTCATCGAGGGGCAGCGCGGCCGCTGGGCGGTGGCCGAGTCGTTGGGCCGCTCGGCGCTCGAGATCGTGATCGAGCGGAACGGACCGAAGCATCCCGACGTCGGCGCCGGGCTCAACGCGCTCGCGTTTGCGGTCCAGTCGCGGGGGCGGTTGGCCGAGGCGGAGTCCCTCTATCGGCGCGCCCTGGAGGTCCGGCTCGGGACGTTCGGCCCCGACCACCCCGAGACGGCACGGACCTACATGAATCTCGGCTGGCTCCTCTACGAAGCGGGCCGCTATCCCGACGCGCTGGCCGAATCGGGCCGGGTGCTGCGGCTCCGCGGCGCGGTGCTGCCTGACGATCATCCCGCCATCGGCAGCACCCTGATCCTCGAGGGCCAGAGCCTGCTGGCCCTCGGGCGGGCCGCCGAGGCGGAATCCCGACTGGCCGACGCACTCCGAATCCGGGAACGGGCCCTCCCCGCGGGCCACTGGCTCATCGCGGCGAGCCGGAGCGCGCTCGGCGACGCTTTGACGGCGCGAGGTCGGTTTGCGGAAGCCGAGCGGCTGCTCTCGTCGGCGCTGGAGAGTCTGGTGGCGTCGCGCGGCGAAGACCATGAACAGACCCGCCTGGCCCGCCAGCGGCTGGCACGACTCCATCAAACCCGACGCGGGACAATCGAATGAAGACCCAGTACTACACGGCCAGCAGCCTCGACGGATTCATCGCCGATCGCGACAACGGCCTGGCGTGGCTCTTCCAGTTCAGCGAAGGCCCACCCGGGGACTATCCCGAGTTTCTCGAGGCGGTTGGGGCGTTGGCGATGGGCTCCACCACCTACCGCTGGATGCTCGAGCACGTCGTTCGGCTCGGCACCCCGACGCCGCAACCCTGGCCGTACCGCCAACCCACCTGGGTCTTCAGTTCCCGCCCGGTCCCGGAAGTTCCTGGGGCCGACATCCGGTTCGTGCGTGGGGACGTCCGTCCCGTGCACCGAGCCATGGCGGACGCGGCCAACGGGCGGAATCTCTGGATCGTCGGCGGAGGTGATCTGGCCGGCCAGTTCCATGACCACGGCCTCCTCGACGAGTTGATCGTCACGATCGCGGCCGTCACCCTCGGCTCAGGCGCCCCGCTCCTGCCGCGGACCATCGCGAGTCCACCACTCCGACTCCTCTCGGCGCGAGTCTACGGCGAGGCCTACGCCCAGTTGACCTACGAGGTACGGCGGCCGGTGACACCGCCTGGGTCGACGCCGGCCTCCGCCACGTCCCGCAGCTTGCCAAGGAACCAAGGCCAGCCGAACGGGTAATCGCTGATGTCCACGGGTCGGACAAATCCGGCGTGGACCAGCGTCACCCGGGTTCCCTGAGCCACGGGCTCGAGCTCGAACGCGATGGTCTGTCCCGTGACGGTCGGGTCCCCGCGCCAGTCGGTCCAGTCCACCACCAGTCGCCGGTCGGGGATCAGCTCGAGGATCTTCGTCGGTCCACCCTGGACGTCCTTGCCCTCGATCTGGTACTTCCAACCGAGCTCGAACCTCCCACCGACCTTCGGATCGACGGATACCGTCCCGCCCTGACCGAACCACCGGGCCAGAGCCTCCGGTTCGAGGAGGGCGCGAAAGACGGCGGCGGGCGGTGCCTCGATGACGATCGCGATCCGCACCTCCGGCGCGGGATCGGCAAAGTCGGGCCGGAGCACCCCCTCCCCGCCAGCGAGGTGCATCGCCAGGTTGCCGAACACGAGTCGCCACCAGTCGTCGATCAGCTCGCGCTCCCGGATCCCGCCGAGCGGGCCGCGGACCTCGTGGCGCACGGACAGGCGAGTGCCCCCGTCGTCGGCGGGGGCCAGCGAGAGGGTGACCATCGTCGGGGTGCCGTTCAGAGTCCAGTCGAACCCAAGTGCGCGGCCCGGCTCGAATCGAGTGATCCGCTGGGTGGCCAGGGCGGCGGTCGGCAGACCCAGGGTGTAGCGGCCCCAGAATCGATAGGGCCCGCCCACCGCGGTGCCGATCTCGACCGATTCGGCAAACCAGCGGCGCAAAGCCTCCGGGCTGGTCAGGGCGGCGAACAGGCGGTCAGATGGAGCCGGGATCGTCCAGGCGTATTCGTGAGTCCAGGTCATGGCGTTCTCGGCGTTCGGGGTCGTTTCCGCTCGGCGGCTTCGACGTGGCGTTTGAGATCGTGGAGCCGGGCCGCCCAGAAGACCCGGTAGTGCTCGAGCCACCGCTCGATGTGTCGGAGTGGGGCCGGGTCGAGCGAATAGAGGCGGGACTGGGCGGCCCGCCGCTCCCGGAGGAGCCCTGCCTGGCGGAGCACTCGGACGTGTTTGGAGACGGCCGGCCGGCTGATCGGAAAGAGGGTGGCGAGTTCGCCGGCCGACCGTTCGCCGGTGCGGAGGGCGTCGAGGATGGCGCGCCGGGTGGGGTCGGCGACGGCGGCAAAGACCGACGGGGCTTCTGTAACCATATGGTTACAGAATATAGGACCTCGGCCCGAACCGCCAGGGGCGCGGCCCGAATTTGGCACCGCCTTGCCGAGCCAGTTAGCTTGACCGAAACGGTTCGTGGTGATTTGCGCTGATTGCGGCCACGTAAAACAAACGCTAAAACGCCGCCCGGGGCCGTTTTAGCCTTCGGGCTCTTTGATTTCCAGGAGGTCGCCATGGCGACATTGCGGGAGTTGCTGGCGGATGGCAAGGTCCACGTGTTCGACGGCGCGATGGGCACCGTGCTGTACGGACGGGGCGTGTTCATCAACGTCTGTTTCGACGAATTGGCGGTCCGGCAGCCGGATCTGATCCGGGACATCCACCGCGAATACGTCCGCGCGGGGGCCGAAATCCTCGAGACCAACACCTTCGGGGCCAATCCCTTCAAACTGGCGCAGTACGGCCTGGCGGACGACACCGAGCGCCTCAACACGGCGGCCGCCCGGGTGGCGCGGGAGGCCGACCCCGGCCGCCAGGTCTCGGTGGTGGGCGCGATGGGACCGTTAGGCGTCCGGGTCGAACCCTTTGGCGAAACGGCGCTCGACGAAGCCCGGGCCGCGTTTGCCCGCCAGGCCGCGGGGCTGGTGGCGGGCGGGGTCGACGGGTTCGTCCTCGCGACGTTCGCCGACCCGAACGCGATCACGGCCGCCATCGAGGGCGTCCGGCGGGTGAGCGATCTCCCGATCGTGGCGCAGATGACCGTGGGCGAGGACGGCCGGACGGCCTATGGCAGTGGCCCCGATGTCTTTGGTCCGGCCCTGGTGGCAGCCGGAGCCGACGTGGTCGGCGTCAACTGTTCGGTGGGCCCGCAAACCATCCTCGAGGTGGTCGAGCAGCTGGTCCAGGTGGTGGCGGTGCCGATTTCCGCCCAGCCTAACGCCGGCCTCCCGCGGGACGTCGGCGACCGGAAGATCTACATGGCCAGCCCGGAGTACATGGCCGAATACGCCCGCCGGATCGTGGAGGCGGGGGCGCGGTTCGTGGGTGGCTGCTGCGGGACCACGCCGGACCACATCAAGGCGATGAAGGCCTTCGTCCGGTCGGTATCGCCCCGGCACTCGACGGCGGTGACGGCGGTGACGAGTCACGCCGTCGGGACCGACCCCCTGCCCCTTGGCCAGCGGTCCCGGTACGGGGGCAAGCTGGCGCGGCGCGAGTTCATCACCACGGTGGAGATCGTGCCGCCGCGCGGCACGGATCCCGGCCCGATGTTCGAGCAGTGCCGGGCCCTCAAGGCGGCCGGCGTTGACGCCGTCAACGTGCCCGACGGTCCCCGGGCCCAGAGCCGGATGGGGGCCCTGCTGTCGGGATTGATGATCGAGCGGGAGACCGGCCTCGAGAGCGTGGTCCACTACGCCTGTCGCGACCGCAACCTCCTCGGGATGCTGTCCGATCTCCTCGGCGCCGCGGCGGCCGGGCTCCGCAATCTCCTCCTCGTCACCGGCGATCCGCCCAAGATGGGCCCCTATCCGGACGCGACGGCGGTCTTCGACATCGACTCGATCGGGTTGACCAACCTGGTGGCGCAGCTCAATCGGGGGCTCGACCCCGGGAAGAACCCGATCGGGAAGCCGACCAATTTCGTCATTGGCGTCGGGGTCAACCCGGCGGCGTTCGACCTGGACCGGGAAGTCCGCCGGCTGGCCTGGAAGGTCGAAGCGGGCGCGGAGTTCGCCATTACCCAGCCGGTGTTCGACCTGGCGCAGCTCGACCGGTTCCTGGCGGCGGTCGAATCGTTCCGGCTCCCGATCATCGCGGGGATCTGGCCGCTGGTCTCGCTCCGAAACGCCGAGTTCCTGGCCAACGAGGTGCCGGGGATTACCGTCCCGGCCGAGGTCCTCGAACGGATGCGGGTGGCCAGCGACAAGGGCAAGGAGGCGGGGTTGGCCGAGGGGGTGGCCATCGGCCGGGAAATGCTCCGGGCGGTGCGCGACCGGGTCCAGGGGGCCCAGGTGTCGGCGCCGTTAGGCCGGGTGCCGGTGGCGCTCGAGGTCCTGGCCGGCTGACCGCGGCGCAAGCCGCGGCCTCAACCGCCGCCGCGCCGCAATCGAAAGCGGCTCACTTCGAGCCGCGTTCCGTTCTCGCCACCAGTCACCCGACGGAAGACGAATCCGCCGGCGAGAAAGCCCGTGTAGGACCCGGGCAGCACCGTCCTACTGATGACCTCGCCGCGCGCAAGGTCAATCACGTCAATACTCGTCGCGACAACCTTGTCAGCGTCTACGATGGTGACGAGCTCCTCGCCGTTCTCGACCCGGACTAGCACACCGGACCGCCATCCCTTTCTTGGAACGACGAGCATCAGGTAAAGAGTTGTCCCGTCGACGAGGAACGAAGAGACTCTTGCTTGGAATGGGCGGCGTTCGCTTTCAAACGTCTTGTCGGGCAAGTACGGGCTCTCAATGGCCCACCGGCGCTTGAGGATCCCCGCGTCCCAGTGCTCGACTTCGACCTTTCCAAACGCCGTCATGGAGTAGAACCCGGTGACTCCTGATCCAGTCAGAAGCCGGAAGTCATCCATCCCGCCGAAGGCCCCTGGGGCGCTACCCCGACCGAGGCTTCTCAGCGCATCACCGCCACGGCTCAGCATGTGAAGTGGTTGGCCAACGCCCCTGGAGGTCGACATCGCGCCGCCAAGCACGAACTCTCCATTGGGAAGCCAGAGCACTGCGGACGGATCGCCTGGCGCGCGAAACGACCGTGCGAACTTGTAGTTGCGGTCGAAGATGGTAATCCGTCGTAGTCGGGTGTCGAATACCGCGACGGAGTCCCCAGGTCCAAAGGCAACCTTCAGTGCGGCCTGGAACTCGCCGGGCCCGCTGCCCACCCGGCCGATCTGACCGACCACAGCGCCGGTTGACGAGAATGCCAGGGGCAGATCGCCGCTCCCGCCCTGCGTCACGACAAACCCACCTGCGGGCGACCGAAAAAGGCCGTTTGGCATGTCGGCGATTGGATGGTCCACCGTCCCCTCAACAACGATCGCTGGATCGCTGATCTCGACGCGGCAACCCGAACAGACTGGGGTCGCCGCGATCCGGACGGTACGGACCGGACTGGTTTGGTGCGAGTCACCTGCCGCCACCCATACCAGCCCCGCGACTGCTAACCGCGTCTTCACTGGATCCTCCGACGGGAACCGGTACGGCCGCTCGGGATTCTTGAGCTTGGTCTTCGATCAGTTCGGCCCACAACGGCTCTCTCGGGCGCGAACCAAGGGCAAGGCGACACGCAACAAGCTTGGAAGTACTCCGACGGCCGTCAACCCCATCGTTTGGGGGGGGGAAGCGGGTCCTCGGGCACGAGGCCGCCCGGCAGGTGCAACGCACCTACCGGGCGACATGGTCGAGAAACTAGAACCGGAGACCGCTACCTCCGGTCCTCCTCCCGGCTGGTGATCTCCCGACCCCGGCCAGCCAGCGAAGCCGCGGTTTCCACCAGCCGAATGAACTCGGCCCGATACCCTTCCCGATCCTCGCCCCGCGCGCCCCGGGCGGCCGCCAGCACGCCTGAATAGCTGGCCTGCCCCTTGTACTCCGAGTCCCGCAGCAGCATGCCGAACGCCGCCACCGCGGCCGCGAACCGGAAGTCGGCCGACGGCGATCCGGTTTCCTGGCGCACCACCCGGTCGAGCAGCCGGCTGGTGGATCCCTGCGGCGCCTTGTAGCGGAGCTTGACGGTCAACCAGTCGTCCGAGCCGCCCGAGCGTCCCCGCGTCTGGTACTTGAGCGGGTCGACGGCGCCGTCGTCATCGTCGTCCGCCCCGTCGGCGGGAACGATCTCGTAGAGCGCGGTGACCGAATGCCCCGCGCCCATCTCGCCCGCGTCCTTGGTGTCGTCGTTGAAGTCCCGATCCGCCAGGAGCCGGTTCTCGTAGCCCACCAGCCGATACGACTTGACCCGGGCCGGATTGAACTCGACCTGGATCTTGACGTCCTTGGCCACGGTCAGGAGCGTGGCGCCCAGTTCCTGGACGAACACCTTCTTGGCCTCGAGGATGTCGTCGACGTAGGCGTAGTGGCCGTTCCCCTTGTTGGCCAGCTGCTCCATCTTGGCGTCCTTGAGGTTGCCGGTGCCGAAGCCGAGCACGGTCAGGAAGACGCCGTCGCGACGGCGCTCCTCGATCAGCCGGACCAGTTCGCCCTCGCTCGAGACGCCGACGTTGAAGTCGCCGTCGGTGGCAAGGATCACGCGGTTGTTGCCCTCCTCCTGGAAGTGCTGCCGGGCCACCTGATACGCCAGCTGGATTCCGGCGCCGCCCGCGGTGGAGCCGCCCGCCTCGAGCCGCTTGAGCGCGTCGAGAATCTGGTCCTTCTGGCTGCCGGGGGTGGGCGGGAGCACCAGCCCGGCCGCGCCGGCGTACACCACGATGGCCACCCGATCCTCGGCCCGCAGTT
>CADEGB010000030.1:5713-20887 GCA_902826755.1 uncultured Gemmatimonadota bacterium | reverse complement strand
CGGATCGCGTTCGCCATCACTACCCAGGTCATCGATCAGTCGGACTACGTCGTCGACATGCACGCGGGCGACGGCAACGAGTCGCTCCGACCGTACACCTACTGGAGCCCGCTCGGACTCGACGCCCGCACCGACTCGGTGGCCCGGCAGATGGCGCTGGCGTTCGGGCACGACCACATCGTCGTCGACCGCGATCGGCCCACCGACCCGAACCAGAGCCTCTACACCCAGAACACGGCCCAAGTCCGCCGGAAACCGTCGATCACCACCGAGACGGGCTGGCTCGGACTTCCAGTCGAAGCAATGGTCGAGAAGAACTACGAGGGCGCGATCCGCCTGCTCCGCTATCTCGATCTGCTCGGCGGCCCCAAGGAGCTCGTGACCGCCCCGATCTATCTCGATCGGACCGAGGTGCTCCGCAGCCCCGCCACCGGCGTCTGGCGGGCCCGGGTCGAACGCGGCCACACGGTAGCGGCCGGCACGGTACTCGGGGTGGTCACCGATTTCTTCGGCGTCGAGATCGGTCGCGTCCTCGCCCCGTTTTCGGGGGAGGTGCTCTACGTGGTGGGAACGCCGGCCATGTCGAAGGACGAACCGGTGGCGATGATCGGGGCCCGGACCACCCCCTGATCAGCGCCCGCGACAGGCGTAGCCCATCGCGTCGTCGAAGTCCTTCGGCTGCTTGACCCGTTTGAAAAATCCATCGAGATAGTCGGTTGCCTCCTTGGCCCGCTTCGGATCCAGGCCGGGCACCTCGGTCAGCACCGAATACATGGTATCCTTGGCCTGGTGGAAACGGGCCAGCACCGGCATCAAATCCTCGATGGCACGGCATGGCCCCCGGTAGAGCCGGTCCTTGACGCTCTTGATCGGCAACCGCTGATCCGGCGAGGCGTACGCGGAACCCACCAGGCCCGAGAAGTCGAAGTCATACGCCACGGGCTGGTACTCCCCTCCCTGCACGTCGATGATCCGAATGTTGTGGATCGCGAACACTGACCAGTCGGTGTTGCCGATCAGGTACTGAAACACCGAGACCAGGTCCATCTGGCCCGCCGCCATCTGATTGAACGTCCCGCCGGTCTGCATCAACAGCCGCCCGTTGTTCCGCTTGGCCATCTCCTCGTCGTCTTCGATGAAAAAGCCGTACCGGGTCACCACCTTGGTCGTGTCGGGCGTCTGGACGTACCGGATCCGCGCCAGCCGGGTACGGTGGGACAGGGGTGTCAGGACGTTGTACATCCGGTAGACGCCCTCCTCGATCAGGAGATTCTGCTGATGCCGATCTCCGTTCTGGCAGTGCGTCACCAGTTTGATGCTGCCCTGACTGGCAAAGACGGTCCCCTTGGCCTGCTCCTTGTCGAACCGGACTTTGAGAGGAGCAAAGGCGCAGGTGGTTCGCCGGAGCCGGAAGTGGCCTCGGGTCTCGAGCGTCAGGGGAACCGACACGGCGCCGCGCCGCTCGTCCTTGAACTCGAGCACCCCCGCCACGGGCTTGGCTTCGAGGGTATCCCGATCCTTGAACAGCTCCGGAAACGGAGCCCGGATCGTGATCTCCAACGGCGTCCGATCGCGGAACAGCCGCTCCGGCTCCCGCCCGGCGTTCTGGGCCGGCAGCCGTTCGGCAACGCCGGCAAAGGCGATCAGCAAGGCCAATCGTCGACGCATGGATTCTCCGGATGGATCGGTGTGAGAGGATAGTATCGCCGGCGCGGTCCCCCCGCGAGGGCGGCGGAGCCCGGCGCCCGTTCCCCTTCCCCTGGCCGCGGCCTATTATCCGGATCGGCCTTCACGCTTGGAACCCCATGGCCTTCCCGTTCCGCCTCGGCCTGCTCGTCTCGCTCGGCCTCGCGGCCTGCTCGTCAGGCCGTCGGCCGGAGGCCGTGCCGCTGGCGACCAGGCCTCCAAAGCCGACCCTCCTCGTGTTCATCACGGTCGACCAGCTCCGACCCGAGTATCTCGAGCGGTTCCGGTCCGAGCTGACCGGCGGGTTGGCACGACTCCTCTCGGGCGGGGCCGTCTTCGTCGATGGCCACCACGACCACGCCATCACCGAAACGGCGCCTGGCCACGCGACCCTGATGTCGGGGCGCTTTCCGCGGAGCACCGGCATCACCCGGAACATTGCCGGCGTCAACGACCGCGGCTGGCCCCTGCTCGGGGCCCGCGACCTGGGCGCCGCGCCGTTCCGGTTTCGCGGCACCACGGTCACGGATTGGCTCACCGCGGTCGATCCCGCCACCAGGGCCCTCTCGGTCTCGGCCAAAGACCGGTCCGCCATCCTGCCGATCGGCCGCGCCAAGCACGAGGTGTACTGGCTCGCCAACAACGGCATCATCACCACCAGCACCTGGTATCGCGACACGCTCCCGACCTGGGTCAACCGCTTCAACGCGCTCCGCATCCCCCACGGCTACGCGGGTCAGGCCTGGACCACCCTTCGAGATGACTCGGCCTATCCCGAAGTCGACAGTGTTCCGATCGAGGCCTTTGGCCGGAACCAGACCTTCCCCCATCGGTTTCCGGCCGATTCGAACGCCGCCGCCGCCCAGATGCGGTTCTCCCCCATGGTGGACGACCTGACCGCGCGGTTTGCGCTGGCCGGGTTCCGCCAACTCGCCCTTGGCCGCGGTCCCACCACCGACGTCCTGGCCGTGTCCTTCTCCGCCACCGACTACGTCGGCCACTTCTACGGCCCGGAGTCGAAGGAACAGCACGACCAGATCCTCAGGCTCGACCGGACCCTCGGCGCCTTCCTGGACTCCGTGTACGCGGAACGGGACCCCTCCCGGATCATCGTGGCCCTCTCCGCCGACCACGGCGGGGGTCTGATTCCCGAACTGCACGGCAAGCTTCGGGTCGGCATCGACCCGGCCATGGCGGCGGCCCGGACCCTGGTTCGGACGTCCGGGGGCGACACCACCGCTGTCGATTTCGAAAGCGGCGCCTTCTTCGTCGACCCCAACGGCCTCGGTCCGTCCGGGCTGACGGTCGAACAGGTGACCACCGCCTTCATGGACGCCGCTCGGAAGATTCCCGGCGTCGGCCAGGTGGACCGCTTCGGTGAGTTGGCCCGCCGCAACCTGAACAAGGACGAGCTGGCCCGCCGCTGGCTCCAGATGTTCCCCGACGACATGCTCCCGGTAGCCGTCGTGACGCTCGCTGAAGGCAACATCTACGACTATCCCATCGTCGCCACCCATGGGTCGCCCCATCGATACGACTCCCACGTGCCGATCATTTTCTTCGGCCCGCCGTTCCGGCCCGGAACCTACCGTCGCTTCGTCCGGACGGTCGACATCGCGCCCACGCTCGCCCGCGCCCTCGGCCTGACGCCGATGGAGCCACTCGATGGCCGCCCGCTCCTCGAAGCGGTCCCCTGACCCGCACCTCACACCCGAGTTCCACCGATGAACGCTCTCTCCCTCGCGTTGCTCTTCCTGACGGTCGGCGGCCCCGTGTTGGCCCAGACCCGGAACGTCGACCACGGGCGTCGTCCCAGCCGGCTGGCAATCCGGAACGCCATCGTCGTGCAGGGCAACGGCACGCCGGCGGAAGGACCCTACGACATCGTCATCGAGGGGAACCGGATCGTCGACCTGGTGGCGCTCGACCCGGTCGCGGTCAAGGCGGGCGTGGCTCGGCGTCCCCGCGCGGACGCCGAGATCGACGCCACCGGACGGTACGTGCTGCCGGGGCTCATCAACGCCCACGCTCACCTGCAGGATGACCGGGGCGGCCACCCGCAGCCGTACGAGTACCAGTTCAAGCTCTGGCTCGCCAACGGCGTCACCACGATTCGGGACGTCAGCTCCGGCGGCGAGGCCCGCGAGTTCGTCCGCCTCAAGCTGCAGAGCGCCGAAGGCAAGATCGAGGCACCTCGGATGTTCATCTATGCCGGCTATGCTCGCGGCCCCTCGATCCGGACGGCTGAACAGGCCCGGGCGCGAGTCCGCGAGGTCAAGGCGCTCGGGGTCGATGGCATCAAGATCGGGGGCATGGAACGCGATCTGATGGCGGCCATGGCGGACGAAGCCCACAAGGAGGGACTCCCGGTTGCCCATCACGTCGGGGTCGAGGAGACCACCGCGTGGGACGACGTCAAGTTTGGCACCAGGAGCATCGAACACTGGTACGGCGTTCCGGACGCCGCCTTCGAGGAAGGTGTCCAGCGTTTCCCCGCGGATTTCAACTACAACGACGAGACCCATCGATTCCGCTACGCCGGCCGGATCTGGCGCGAGGCGGACCCGGCCCGCCTCGAGACCATCCTCACCGCCATGGCCGAACGGCAAGTGGCCTGGAACCCGACGCTGGTCATCTACGAAGCCAGCCGCGACCTCCAGCGTGCCCAGACCCAACCGTGGTTCAAGGACTATCTCCACCCGACCCTCGAGGAGTACTTCCGCCCCAACCCTGCCAACCATGGGTCCTACTTCATCGGCTGGACGTCGACCGACGAGGCCTACTGGAAGGAGAACTATCGGATCTGGATGGCGGCGCTCCGCAGCTTCGAGAAGAAGGGCGGCCTCATCGGCGTCGGCGAGGACGCCGGCTTCATCTACCAGATGTACGGGTTCGGGGTCATCCGGGAAATGGAACTCCACCAGGAGGCCGGCTTTCAGCCGCTCAAGGTGATCCAGCACGCCACCCACAACAATGCCCGGATCCTCGGCGCCGACTCCACCCTTGGCAGAGTGCGGGTCGGCTACCTGGCCGATCTCATCGTGGTCAACGGCAATCCGCTCGAGGACCTCAAGGTCCTCTACCCGACCGGCACCACCGCCATCAAGGACGGCAAGGAAGTGCGAGCGGGCGGCATCGACTGGACCATCAAGGATGGGATCCCCTATCGGGTCCCGCGGCTGATGGAAGAGGTCAAAGAAATCGTGACCAAGGCCCGGGCCGAATGGGCCAGGAAGCCGCGCGGATGACCGACGAACCGCGAGCCACCGGAGCCCAGGTCGGCTGCCGCTTCTGGGAAGGGGCCAGCGGCGACCACGAGCGCACCAAGGCGGAAATCCGCTACTTCGGCATTACCAAGCGGATCCCGGTGGCGGCGTTCCCGAAGACCCTGACCGAGCTCCGGGTCCGGGCGCTGGAATGGGACGAATCGTCGGAGAGTGTCCGGAGGGATCTGCCCGGGTCCCTCCCGGTCAGCATGCAGGGATGGGAACCAGTGCCCGGCGGCACGGTCGAGCGCTATGAAGCGTTCGACCGGGACACCGGCGACCTGCTCGTCTTCTGGCGGGTGCCCTGCCGGCGCGGGGGCTGAGCCTCAGCCCCGCAGGAACGGCAGCAACTCGCTCAACGTGTCGGCCGGCGCTTCCTCCGCCAGGTAGTGCCCGCACTCGATGGCCCGACCGGACACCGTCATCGCCCGCTGGCGCCAGTCCTCCAACGGCCTGAAGCAGGATCCCACCACACCCTGCGCCCCCCACAACACCAACAGGGGCGACCGGATCCGATGGTCCAGGTCGATCTCGTCGTGCTCGAGATCGATCGTGGCGGCGGCTCGGTAGTCCTCGCAACTGGCGTGGATCACCGCCGGGCTCCGGAACGCCGATCGATACTGGGCCAGCGCCACCGGATCGAACGCCGAGAGCCCCGCGTGCCGGCTCCCGAGGTGGCGCGTCAGGAAGAAGTCGGGGTCAGCGCCAATCAGACGCTCCGGAAACGGCGCCGGCTGGATCAGAAAGAACCAGTGATAATACGCCTCGGCAAACCGGCGGTCGGTTTGCAGGTACATCGTCCGGGTCGGCACGATGTCGAGGACGGCCCACCGATCGATCCGGGATTCGTGGTCGAGCACCATGCGGTGGGCCACCCGAGCCCCCCGATCGTGCCCGACCACCCGGAATCGGTCGAAGCCGAGCGACGCCATCACTCGGACCTGGTCCGCCGCCATCTCCCGCTTCGAATACGCCGAGTGATCAGGTGGCCCGTCCGGCTTCCCACTCGCGCCATAGCCCCGCAGATCGGTGGCCACCACCGTAAAGCGCTCCGCGAGAGGGCCCGCGATCCGGTGCCACATCGCGTGGGTCTGCGGATACCCATGCAGCAACAGCAGGGGGGGACCCGAGCCGCCCACGACCCCGTGGATCACCACGTCCCCCACGTCGAACCAGCGCGGCTCGAACCCCGGAAAAAGCGTCATCAGTCCTCGGGATCGAGGATCTGTCGGATCTGCGCCAGCGCGTCATCCAGGTGCGCGCGGGTGGCCCGGTCGCTGGTGCGACCCACGGCTCGTCGGATGTCGGTCTGCAACGCCGTCAACTCGGCCCGGAACGCTGCCTTGATGTCGCTGGTGGCACGGGCGGCGCGGAAATTGGCCGCGAAGCCCGGGGGCAGCCCGGCCGGGAGCTGGACCGGCGCCGGGTTGATTTTCCCGCGCGCCTGCGTCAGGTAGCTCCGCTGCAACTCGCGCCGGAACGCGTCGATCGTCACCGACCCCGCGCTCAGCTCGCTCCAGATCCCGGCCCGGACATCCGCCAGCATCTCGTTCAACGAATAGGCATCGCGGCGGTTGGTGGCCAGGGCGTCGAACTCGATGACCCGTTCGAGCCGTCGGTCATTGAACAGCGTGCTGAGGACTCCGCTCTGGGCTCCGTTGATCCGACCCAGCGCGCCCTCGACCTCGATCCGACGCAGGATATCCGGAACCAGGAAGAACGTCGGCGTCACGAACGCGTGGTCGTTCAGGAACTTCACGGCTTCCTTCTGGCGCGCCCGGCTCCACGGCGTGTACCGTGGACCGCTCTGCCCGGCGTACTTCTCCTGCGCGTCGGCGCCACCGACCATGACCGCCACGTGCCGAAGTTCGGTGGCCCACTGACCGATCACCCGCGAGTAGAGCAGGTCGAGATCGTCGAAGTCCCGTCCTTCGTGAACGGCCGCTGGCACTATGAGCGGTACCACCTGCTTGATGCTCTGGATGCCCCACCCGGTGGCTTTGACTGGATCGGCGTCCCCCACGGCCTCGCTGTGATCACCGGGATCCGCGCCGCGGGAGTCGGACATGTTGAAGCGGTACCAGGGGATCGAATCCTGCTCCCGGGACCATCGATCGAGGGTGGCCCACTCTTCGTCGGAGGTCCGGGCCCCGGGGATCGGGCTGTAACCCCACCGAGTGATGTACTTGTCCCACGGGCCGATCCGGGGGATCAGATCTTCGAGGTCGATCCGATCCTCCGGCTGTGCGGTGTAGTTGAAGCGCGAATAGTCCATGATCGACGGAGAATGGCCCATCCGCTTGACCCAGGTCCGGCTTCGGACGCTGTCGACAGGATACGTGGCGCTTCCCTTCTGGTCATGCTGATAGCCCAGCGTGTGACCCACCTCGTGCGCCACCACGAACTCCACCAGCCGGCCCATCAGCGAATCGGGGAACGGCCACATTCGCGCTCGCGGGTCGAGATGCCCCACCTGGGAGAAGTACCAGGTCCGCTGGAGCGTCATGATGTTGTGGTACATGTAGATGTCGGACTCGAGAATCTCGCCGCTCCGGGGGTCGTGTACGTTCGGACCCGTGGCATTCTCGATGGTGGAGGGAAACCACCGGACCACCGAGTACCGGGCGTCCTCCGGCGACCAGTCGGGATCCTCCTCCTTGCTCGGCGCGTCCTTGGCCACGATCCCGCGGCGGAACCCGGCCGCCTCGAACGCCACCTGCCATTGCTCGATCCCGCGGCGGACGTAGGGCTTGAGCCAGTCCGGGGTGTTGGGATCGACGTAGTAGGTGATCGGCTTGACCGGCTCGGACAGGGCCGCCGAAGGGTCCTTCTTCTCCAGCCGCCAGCGGACGATGTACGTCCGGGTCTCGGCCCGCTGTTCCGGCCGCCCGTAGTCGATCTGATTGAGCGAGAAGAACCCGATCCGCTTGTCCGCCAAGCGCGCCATCATCGGCTTCTCGGGCAGCTTGATCATGCTCCAGTGCATCGTCACCGTGGCCGTCCCCGACGCGGCCGGCGCGAACGGATTGGCCGCGGCGGCGGCTGGCCCGGCCGGGGGCGGCGGGTAGGTCAGGGTGGCTTCGACCTCGATATTGGTCGGGAACGACAGGACCCGCTCGATGAACGAGCGGTTCGCGTCTGGCACACCCCGGTATTGCGCCCCAGGCCCGAGTTCCGGCGGGGGCGCCGTGAACATCCGGGACACCTCGACCACCGCCGCGCTGTCGGGACCGTAGGCCTCGACGTTGAACGCGGCAATGATCAGATCGTTGTTGGAGTTCCGCACCGCCCGGTAGATCGGGTTGGTGGAATCGGCCACCGTCTCGTAGGAGGTACTCCGGAGCAGGACCTTATGGTCCCGCCGCTCCCACTTGAGCACATACGTCCGGCCGGTCTGCTGGCCGCCGTAACCGACGTTGAGTGGCGTCCGGGCCGCTCGCGGCACCAGGAGCATCTCCCGGTTGAGCTCGCCCCGCGGAATCTCGTAGTAGAGCCGGCTTCCGATCCGATGGGTCTTGAAGAGTCCATCACGACTCTTGGCTTCGGCCGTGATCACCGTCCGGTACGGCCGCGGCGCGGGATCGGCGCCCGCGGCGCCCGGCCCCGTGGGCCCCGCCCGCCGCGTCGAGTCCTGACCGGTTGCACCCGGAGCGCCACCCGGAGGACCACCGCCTTGCGGTCGGGCGGTCGGCTGAGCCGGTTGCGGGGTCGACGCCGGCTGACTCGGCCGACAGCCGAGCGCCAGGATCAGCGAGCAGAACAGCGCGTGACGGGCTCTCATGAACGCCTCGATGGAGCGGGACGGGTTTCCGCCACGAACGGCCGCCCCCGTCAAACCTGACGGCGGCTAGCGAATCGGACGGGATGGGAGGATCGAGCCGGCGCCTTGCCGGCGCCGGATAGTGTGTCATACGCCCCAACGAGCCCGTTCGTTGGGATCCTCAGAGCCGGAACAGGTAGCTCGCCTTGGCAAAAAAACCGTCCACGGTTCGTTCCAGTTCGCGGAACCGGAACCGCTCCGGCTCGGTCAGCGTGGCGCCGTATCCCAGGTAGAACAGGGTCCCGGGAGTCGGCCGGTAGCTGAAGAGCCAGTCGACCCGGAAGTCGTTCAACCGGTCGCCGGTGTCCCGGACGCCCCCGACCAGAACCGGACGACCGTCCCGGTCGACCCAGGCGCTCCGTTCCCGGGCGCTGTATTGGCCGATGAATCGGAAGAAGACGGCTCGGCTGGCCTGGTACTCCACCTTGAGCCGGGGGATCGTCTCGCTGGAAAAGCGCGACCCGTCACGCCGCCGGCTGATCGTCTGCCGGGTCAACTGGAACGCCGCCCGCACCGCGCCACTCGGCCGGAGGTCGATCGTCGCGTCGAATCGGGCGCTCCGCCCCGGTGCCGCCTCGCGGAAGATCGGCGTGGTGCCGAGGCTGGCACCGACGGACAACGTGTAGAGACGATACGTCGGGGTCGTAACCCGGATCGACCCCCCGATCTGGTCTTTCTCCTGGCCCGGCACGGTAAACGGCACCGTGTCACCCGGAACGGCCACTTCGAGCCCGGCGTAGTCGCCGGGCGCGTAGGTGTAATACGCGCGGGTCAGGCTTCCACCCAGCTGCCACCCGCCCCGGAGCGTGGCCGACGGAAAGATCGACTCGTTGCCCTCGATGGTACCGTCCCCCGGCTCCGAGTAGTCCCAGATCCGGCCGATTCCGATGAAGGCCCCGTAGGTTTCGACCAGTGCCCCGGGCTTCCCGTACCCGCTCAGCCGGTTGAAGGCATTCGCCTCGATGACCCCGGTCCGGTTCACGAACCCGGCGGCGGCGTCGAAGTCGGGCGCGATCGCTTTGGCGCTGTAGTGGAAGCCCCAGTTCCGCCCGGTCCGATCCCAGGCGGCTTCCAGCAGCGGGCCGCTCCGGCCCGCGCCCCCCGTCTCGCTCCACGACTGAACCGCCTGAACCTCCAGGTAGTAGAGCTTGTTGTGGTAATAACGGAGGTCGGCCCCGGCCAGCCGGTTGAAGTCGCCGGCCTCCTCCCGGGTGGTGAGCACGGCGCCTAACGTCGAACTCCGACCCAGGTCGGTCCGAAGCCGGGCCACTCCGAACAGCGGCGTCTTGGCCCCGCTCAGCGACTGGTCGGGGCCGTCCGCCGCGGCCAGCGCCGCGATGTTGAGCCGCCCCACCTTGCCCGCCAACTTGACGCCCCCGTCCGGATTGCCGATCCGCCGGGTATAGATCAGCTGATTTGGGGTATCGAACAGCTCGAGCCCGTCGAGGAAAAACGGCCGCTTCTCCGGATAAAAGAGCGCAAACCGCTCGTTCAACGTCACCTGCCCCACGTCGGCCTCGACCTGCGAGAAATCCGGATTGACCGTGCCGTTCATCGTCAGGTTCTGGCTGATGCCCCACCGGACATCCGCTCCGAAATCGCCGACCCCGTCGTAACGCCAGTTCGAAACGGCGTTGGGTGCGCCGTCGAGCCGGCCCGTCAGGGTCGGCGTGACCTCCAAGACCAGCCCCCGGCGCAGATCCGTCAGCCCCTCGAGCGTTCCCGCCTGGCCCAGGAAGCTGGCATTGGCCCGCACCGCCGGCGTCCAGACGTCCTGGAACCCCGAATGCTGGACCCGCCGGAGCACGTTGATCCCCCAGCTTTGCGTCCGGCCTTCCTGATAGCGGAGGCTCTTGAACGGAATCCGGATCTCGACCTCGTAACCGCCCTCGACCAGACGTCCCTTCGACTCGAACACGTAATCGGGATTGAGATCGACGCTCCCATCGAGCGGGTTGATGCCGCCGACCCCGCCGCTTCCGCCGCTGCGCCCGCCGGCACCGCCGCCGAAGTTGTCGCTCCGGGTCCCGTCCTGCTGGACGCCAAGCGCGTTGACCCCGAACAGAAACGCGATCCGCCGGTCGTTGTACGTATCGAGCAGGATCTGGACGTGATCTTCACTGGCAATGTTGTCGCGGTTGGCCTGGGTAGCCCGCACCACGTCACCGTGGAGTTCCCGGGCCCGGATCCCGAAGTGGATCGCGTCCGCCGCGTACCAGACCAGGACCTCGGTAGGCTCCTCGGCCGAACGGCCATCCACGGGCTGGAACTGGGAGAAATCGGTGAGCCGGGCCGCCCGCCGCCAGACCGGCTCGTCGAGGTTGCCGTCCACCACCACGCTGCTGTCGATGCGGGGCACCTGAACGGCGAGCTGCCGGGACCGGCCGCTGAACGCGGGGGCCGGGTCCTGGAACGCCACCAGGGCCAGAAGAGTCGCGAATGTCATGGGCCGGGGAATTTACCCGGGTCCGGGGCCAGACGGACCCTCCGCCAAGTCCAATCCGCGGGGCCTCCCGTAGCTCCTTAGAGAGGGGTGAACTGAGGCGGCGTCCGGCCCTTCAACCGGAGGTACGGGACCAGTTGACCCAAGGTCCAGGCGGAGTGCTGCAGGGCGGTGATGTTCCACCGCCACCGTGGCAGGGTCATCCCGGCCAAGGTGCGCTCCCCACGCATGTCCTCCTCCGACACCGTGGCGAGCGCGGTGGCGACAAAACCCAGCAACGTGTCCGCCTGGGCCCGAAGCTTGGTCCGATCATGGAGGTAACCGGCGCTGTCCCCGACCAAACCGGGGGGCCAAGGGGTATCCGCCACCGCCCGCCCCACGATGAGCGCCGCCACCTGGGACACGTGGAAGATCTGCTCGGCAAACGTCCGGACCCCGGGGGTCGGTCGGAACTCCAGCATGTCCGGCGTTGCCGAGTCGATCACCGCCAGCACGTGCCGCCGCTGGTGAGCCCAGTCCTCCATCAGCGCCGACCGCGCGCCACCCTGCGCGGCAAGCGGCGGCGCACCGGCCAACGCGGCGGTCGCAAAAAGAGCCGCGGACAAACTCAGAATGCGACTGCTGGTCGACTCCATGGGACCTCCAGTTTGATCGGAGTGTCGTTGTACACCCAACTATCCGCTCTTGACTGGACTGCGAGCTGCCGTTCGGGCCGCCCGGCTCACAACTGACGGCGATCCTCGATGATCGTGAGGCCCAGGTCGGCACTCGATGCGAGGTCAAGCAAGCGACGCCGACTGGCCCCGCCGTCTTACGGGAGACTCAATCCGACGACGATGTCGCCGATGCCAGGCCACGCATCGCCGTTATACAGCGCGATCGTTTCGAGATAGCGCCGACCGTCCGGCCCATGGCGCTCTAGCACCGCGTGCGCCGCCTTCTGTACCGACGGTGCGTCGGCGAAGGGCGGTTTGAGATCTTCGGGAATGGTGCCTCCCTCGTGCGGAACGCCGGCGACCTCGAGAAAGTCAATCTGGATCGCCGGCTCCAACTCGACGTAGAGTGCCTGCAACATCGCGAGTTCCTCTTGCGCCGTCTCCAGGTTGCCACGCACCACCTCGCGAGCCAACTGAGTCGGGGCCAGCTTCCGCAGCGTCTCGCGGCGGAAGCCCCCGCCACGGGACAAAAGCCGCTGCACAAACGCTTCCTTAATTTGCCGATCCGCCGTAATGGCGTGCGCGACGAGCCCAATTCGGCGCTCGGCGGGAAGGCTCCGGTAGGGCGTCGTTGATGCCATGCTGGGAACTTAGCTGAGTGAGGTGACGCCGTCTCGTCTTGTCCTACCGCCCCTTTCGACTGTAGCCGTGCCCATCGAGCCAGATCGCGCCCCGCGGACTGTCCGGGTCCGTGATGAGGACACGGCTCTCCCGCGTTCCATCGTCGTAGACAATCTCGAGCAAAAGGCCGTTGACCCGGTACCGGCCGTGTTTAGCTCTGGAGACCGCCGACGTCGCCATACCGGCCCTCGACTCGCTCCCTTGCACCGCCGCGCCGGCGCCTCCCTGCCGCGAGACTTGCCCATCCAGGGAGAACTGGTACTCGCGCCACGCCATCGCCGACTCCCCCCCACCGATCGCCACGGTGCCCGTTCCGGAGATCGCCTGAAAACGGCCGTTGAGTCGGAAATCGGGCGGCAGGGCCGGGTAGGTCTTGGCAAACGGGAGACGAACCCACCCGGTTTCGGACTGGAGCTCGATCCGATTGCCGCCGCGGCGCCACTTCGTCCACCGCTCCGGCCGAGCGGCTCGGTGGGCGAACGCGGTGGCGTCCTTGACCGCGTCGCCGTTGCGGAACAGCACGACGGGATAGACGTCGGTGACGAGAAATCCGTTCACGCCCATCACCATTCGCGTGTCGAAGGCAAATGCCTCGATGTCTCGGGCGGCCTGGCTAGCATCCGCGTCAACACCGACCGGATCACCGGCCGGGGCCGTGCTGTCGACCGGCGTGGCAGCCACGGCGCCGGCGCGCGTTGTGGACTCAGGACTCGGCGCTGCGCCGCCCGCCGCCGCCACGAGTGCTGGCGCCACGGTGGCTAACTGGGCGTCAGGAATCTTGGTGAGCGAAACGGCGGCGGCGCACGGCCCGCTGAGCTTGGCGGCGAAACCCAGAATCGAGGCCCCGCTGGAAATGGAACGTTGGTGGCGCGGCTCCAGAGTCGCATCGTTCGACCAGCGCCGAATGGCCGCTACTCCGTTGGCGCGCTCCCAGGTATTGATGCTGTCTTGGGTTGCCGCGCCGAGCCCCTTTCCCTCGCGACATCGGTCCATCGCCTGGTCGAATGCTCGGATGACGATCGCGGCCTTGAGGAAGGGTTGATCGATCGGCACCGGCACCTGCGCCGCGAGCGGGCCGGAGCCAAGCAACACGATCCACGGGGTCAACCGGCGCGTGACAGGGCCCCAATCGGCGGAGAGACGGAGGACTTTGGGCATTGGGGCGCTCTCCAATCTCAGCTCTGGGTAAGACGATGGCCGAGACGCGGGCTCTCGGGAAAGTTAATCCCCCCGATGCGATCAGCAGGGGAGGTCGAGACCGTTGGTTCCAGGCCGATCTTTTTTGTGGTATCCTCCCACGTCCGCACCGTTGCGACCGGTGTCGCGGAAATCACGTCAGAACCACGTCGGCCCGACGTGTGGTACCCCAACTGCGAGGCTTGCTCGATGATCACCTGGTCCGCCCGGCTCCTGCACCCCGACGTCCCGAGTATCGTCGAGTCCAAGGCGGTCTCAGTCCACGGCCGGATCCAGGTCGGATATGTGCGGCGGATCGGAGATCCCATTGCGCGGAACTCGGCTGCGACGTGGCTGTCAGGCGCTGCTAGCTTCCGGTCCATTCATCCTGCCTCGTTCCAATCCTCGAACGCCCTCTGCATCCGCGAGGGCACGATTGTGGGCGAGGCGCGGGATCCCCGGGGTACCTTTCCGTACCGCTGGCGCGGCAATTTGCCGGATGGTGCAACCTTGACACCCGACCCCGGGGGGCAGGCTCGAGCCTTCGCTGACGGGACGACCGGCGGTCTCTACCAGGTGGACGCCCATCTCTGGTTTCCGGATGGATCCTCGGCGCAGATCCATCACGAATTCGATGGCACTCTCCACGGGCAGTCGCAGGTGAACGGGATGTACGACAAATGGCAGGTTGGGACCGTTTGGACCACCGACGGACTCCGCGCGTACCTATGGTCGGGCGTTGCTGGGGGCGGGCGGAGCCTCCATCCCAGTCCGCCGCTCGAGTTCGCGTCAGACTCAGAGGCGCACGACATTCACGGCGACACCCAAGTTGGGCGGGCGGGTTCCCGCGCCTGCCTGTGGCGAGGTACGGCTGAGTCGCAGGTTAGCCTTCATCCCCTGGATGCCAAGGGGTCGTGTGCCCTGGGTACCTACGGCGACGTGCAAGTGGGCTGGGCTGACTTTGGTTCGTCCTCCGAAGCCTGCGCCTGGACGGGCAGCCCGTCGAGCATGATGAACCTGCACGCCGTGCTACCTTCGGCGTTTACGGTCTCTCGCGCTGTTGGCGTGTGGAGCTACCCCAGCGGTGGGATCACGGTCGTTGGTTGGGGCATCAATACCGAACCCAATCCGGCTAGGGTGGAGGCCCTTCTGTGGCTCGGCCGCCGAACTGATGGTCCGCCGCCAACGCCGGTCGTGATTAGGGACCTCCCCCTGCATCTGTGAGGCAGATGGCGGGCCTCCGCCCTACCGGCTTCCCATTGTTCAGCCTTACCGCAGCAGGTCTTCGAGCCGGACGGCGGCATCGGTCCGGTCGTCGCGATACTTCACGATGATCGGAGCGTACAGCGAAACGCCGAGTCGGGCCCCGACGCCCTCCCGCACCGGGCGCGTGCCGGGAACCACCACCGCCCCGGCCGGAATTTCCAGCGGTCGATCGCCTTCCCG
>CADEGB010000030.1:0-5703 GCA_902826755.1 uncultured Gemmatimonadota bacterium | reverse complement strand
CCCAGCGCTTGACCGCTTCCCCTCCGGCAGATCCGGTCGTGCACCACGTCCACCACCGCCGTCCCCCCCGTCAGGATGGTCCCCGGCGCGAGCACGGCCCGCTCCCGGACGATGGTGCCCTCGTACACGCCGGTGTTCCCGCCCACCAGGACCTCGTCCTCGATGATCACCGGCAACGCCCCCGCCGGTTCCAGCACCCCCCCGATCTGCGCCCCCGCCGACACATGCACCCGCTTCCCGACCTGGGCACATGACCCCACCAGCGCGTGCGAGTCGATCATCGTTCCGTCGTCGACATACGCCCCGGCGTTGACGTACATCGGCGGCATGCAGATCACGCCTTTGCCCAGATACGCCCCTTCCCGAACCGACGAACCCCCCGGCACCACCCGAACCCCGTCGTCAGGCGCAAACCGCCGGATCCCGTAGGTGTCCTTGTCCACGAACGGCAGCGTGCCACCCCCGCCGACCTCTTTCACGACACCGAGCCGGAACCCGAGGAGAATCCCCCGCTTGACCCAGGTGTTGACCCGCCAGCCACCCTGGCCGTCCGGTTCCGCCGCCCGGAGCGCCCCCCGCTCGAGCGCGGCCTTGAAACGTTGGAACAGCGCGCGGGCCGCGTCCGTCTCGCCGGGTGGCACCGCCTCCGCGTACCGCTCGATCGCGTCCTTCAGTTCCACCGCTTCACCGCTCACGCCGCCACCTCCAACCGAACCGCCTCGAGCGTCGCCGCAATCGCGCGGCGGGTCGTCTCGCTCACCGGCACCAGCGGCAGCCGGAGCACGTTCTCGATTCGCCCCATCAGATAGAGCGCGCATTTGGCGGGAGCGGGATTGGTTTCGAGGAAGTTGGCGTCGATCAGCGGGAGGAGTCGGTAGTGCAGCGGTCTGGCTTCGGCCAGGTTGCCTTCGCGGGCCAGGCGGGCCAGGCGCGTCATCATCGCCGGGACCTCGTTCGAGATCACCGAGATGATCCCGTCACCGCCGCAGGCAATCAGGGGCAAGGTCAGGGCGTCGTCGCCCGAGAGGACCCGGAAGCCAGCCGGCCGGTCCTTGAGGATCCGCATCATCTGGATCAGATCGCCGCTCGCTTCCTTGACCGCCACCACGTTCGGATGCCGGGCCAGCTCGAGGATGGTGCCGGGCGCGATGTTCACGGCACTCCGTCCCGGCACGTTGTAGAGGATCACCGGTCGGGTCGTGGCGTCGGCAATCGCCTCGAAATGGCGGAGCAGGCCGGTCTGAGTGGGCTTGTTGTAGTACGGCGCGGCCGAGAGGATCCCGTCCACGCCGAGTCGACACATCGCCTTGGTCTCCGCCACGGCCCGAGCGGTGTCGTTGCTCGTGGCACCCGCCACCACCGGCACTCGGCCCCGGGCCACCTCCACCACCGTGCCGACCACCCGTTCCCGCTCCTCGTCGGTCAGGGTCTGCGCTTCGCCGGTCGACCCACAGGCCACCAGGAAGTCGATCCCCTCCTCGATTTGCCACTCGACCAGCGCCCGGAGCGCCGTCAGGTCGAGTTCACCATTGGTTCGAAACGGGGTCACCAACGCCGTGCCACAGCCGACGAACTGGGTCATGATGCGTCTCCGAAAAGGACGTGTTCGAACCGAAAGACCCCGGACCGACCGACCAGCCACTCGGCCGCCGACACTGCCCCGACGGCAAAGGTGGCTCGATCGCGCACGGCGTGGGTCAGGGACAATGATTCCCGCTCGCCATCGATGGTGAGGGTGTGGATGCCGGGCACCGACCCGACCCGTTCCGACGTGATTGGATAGGGCCGAGCGGGGTCGCCCTCGCGCACCGCGCGCTGCAGGGCCAGGGCGGTGCCCGAGGGCGCGTCGAGTTTCTTCCGATGGTGACATTCGTGGATCGCGGCGTCGAACTCCGGCCGGGTGGCCAGGAGCCGGCCCATCTCGCGCGCTACTCGGAACATCAGGTGGGCCCCGATCGAGAAATTGGCGGCGTGGAGCAGGGCGCCACCCTTCGATCGGACCAGGTCGGTCACCACTGGCAGTTCGTCCAACCAGCCCGTCGTCCCGGTCACCACCGGCACGCCGAGCTCGATCAGGCGGCGGACGTTGCCGACCACGGCGTCCGGCCGGGTAAACTCGATCGCGACCTGGGCATCGCCCAGGGTGGTGGCATCGAATCCGCGCCGGGCCGTCGCCCCGTCGATTCTGGCGGTCACCACATGGCCGCGACGCTCCGCTTCCTCGACCACGGCGCGACCCATTCGCCCCAATCCCACCACCGCGAGGCGGATCATGCGGCCGCCGCCTCGAGTCCGATCAGCTCCCGCGCCAGCCGGATATAGAGGTCCACGGCTCGGCTCAGATCGCTTTTCCGAATCCGTTCCTCGTCCGTGTGGGCCAGCTTGATGGTGCCGGGGCCGAGTTGATAGCCGGTGCCCCAGGCCGTCAGGTGGGGCAGATCGGAGCCGTAGCGGACCACGGTCGACTCCCACCCGGGCAGCGCCGGGGCCCGGACCGAGGGACTGTTCATGGTGACTTCCATCGTCACCCCCGGCGACAGCGCCCGCTCCACCGCCGCCGCCAGCAGTTCGGGGCCGGTCACCGTTCGGAACAGCAGGTCGGCACCGGCCTCGGCCGGAATCACGTTCGGCGCCACCCCGCCTGAGATCCGCCCGATGTTGAGGCTCGAGTCGCCGAGCAACGGATCGCTCGGCAGCGACAGGTGCCGGATCCGGGCCAGGGTCCGGAGCAGCAGCTCGATGGCCGAGACGCCCTCTTCCGGGTAGGCGGAGTGGGCTGCGCGTCCCCGAGCGTTGAGGCGGATCCCGAAGACGCCTTTCTGCCCGATCGACAGCCGGTTCTCGGTTGGCTCGCCGTTGACCAGGAACCGCCCCTTGGGCTCGAGACTGGCGGCGGCCTTGGCGCCGTCGGAGTCGGCTTCCTCCCCGACCGTCAGCAGCAGGCCGACCCGGTCTTCCCCGCCTGCGCGGAGCCGATCGACCGCCGCCATCATCGCGGCCGCCACGCCCTTCGCGTCGCAGGCGCCCCGGCCCCGGATCCACTCGTCATCCTCGGACACGGCCAGATCGGGCGGGACGACGTCGAGGTGGGTGGCAAACACCACCACCGGCGTCCGCGCCGTGGTGGCGTAGACGTTGAAGCGGTTCGGCCCGAGCGGCTGCCGCTCGACTCGATAGCCGCGAGCCGTCAGAAGGTCCGCGGCAAACCCCGAAGCCTCGGCCTCCTGGCCGGTCGGGGAGTACCGGGTCATCAGTTCTCTGGTCAACGCGATCGGGTCCATGAGCAAAAAACCCCGCCGCACTCGATGGTGCGGCGGGGCTCCGGTGCGTCCTGCGTGAATGCTAGACCGAATGCCCGCCGCGAGAACGACGCTTGAGCCCACGCTTCTTCGCCCCGGCCTGGATGGCGGCCGGTGCGACGATGGCGCAGGAGCGGTTCTGAGGTGCGGAGGACATGTTAGATTGAAACTATTGAGTCCCGATGGACGGCACAAGGACCCTCGATGGATGGACTTCCTCCATCCGCCCGTTCTGCCAACCCATTCGTCCGAACACTCCCAGGCGGCACCCGCGCGACTGCGCTCGCGACCCCCAACCCGGCAGCCGATCCCGATGAATCCGACTCTCGCCGTTTCCGCGATCCTGCTCGCCCTGGGCGCAACTCGCGCGAACGGGCAACAGCTTCAGACCCGCCCGGTCCCGACCGGCAACGTCCAGTCGTTCACCTTCCAATCACCGTCGATGGGAGTCCGGTTCTCCCTCAACGTCAGCATGCCGACCGGCTACCAGCCCGGTGACGGCAAGAAATACCCCGCGCTGATCGTCACCGACGGCGACTTCGTGTTCCCAGGCGTCAACGCGGCGGCGGGGAGCCTGGCCGAAACGATTCCCCCGCTGTTCATCATCAGCATCGGCACGGCCCTCGACGAGGGACAGGCGGAACACACCAGGAGGCGGATCTACGAGTTCTCCCCTCCGGGCTGGGACCGCCAGGACACCTTCGGCCAGCTGGTCGAGGGCATCTGTCGAACGCTCAAGACGGACGAGGCGCGATGCACTGGCGGCGCCGCGAAGTTCCTCACGGCGATCGCCACCGAGATGATCCCGCAACTCGCGGGCAGGTTCCCGATCGACACCGCCGACCTGGGACTGTTCGGGCTGTCGGCCGGCGGTTTCTTTGCCTCCTGGGCCATCTTCCAGCCGAACTCGCCCTTCAAGAAGTACTTGATCTCGAGTCCAGCCATGTCGTACGGCCGGGGCGAGATCTACCGACAGGAGGCAGGATACGCCGCCCGACACAAGGATTTGCCCGTCGGGATCTACTTCGCCGCCGGAGCGCTCGAAGCGGTCGATCCACAACTCGAGGGCATTGGTGAAATCGTCAGCGGGATGTCGCACCTGGCCGGCGTGCTGATGAGTCGGAAGTACCCCGGACTCAAGCTGACGATCGAGTATCACCCTGGCATGGGCCATACCGACGTGATGGGAACGTCGGTCGTTCGGGGGCTGCGGACGCTTTACGGAAAGTGAGCTGGGAGGATCGGATGACCTTAGCTCACCGCCCCTTGCCCTCACCCGCGCGAGCGTACCCTATGGCCATGCCGCAGGTCGAACGGATCTGGACCCGGGCGGAGGTGCTCGCCCTGCCCGACGACGGGAACCGGTACGAACTCATCGGCGGCGAGTTGCTGGTGAGCCCAAGCCCCCGACTCGTCCACCAGTTGGCGCTCTACGAACTCTTTCACCTGGTCGACGGCTACGTCCGCCGGCACCACCTCGGCGTCACCGGGCTCTCCCCCGCCGATCTCGACCTCGGCCTGGGCGACGTGTCCCAACCCGATCTCTTCGTCGTTCGGCATCCTGAGGATCCGGCCCGCGACGGGTGGCGCGGGGTGGGAGTACCGCTGCTGGCCGTCGAGGTCATCTCACCAACGACCGCCCGCCACGATCGGATCACCAAGCGGCGACGCTATCAAACGGCCGGCGTCGCCAGCTATTGGATCGTGGACCTCGACCTCGGCCTGGTCGAGCGGTGGCATCCGAACGACCAGGAACCCACCCTCGAACGCGGGACGCTTCGCTGGTACCCTTCCGCCGCCGGTCCGCCGCTCGAAATCGCCCTCGACGCGTACTTCCGGCCCGAGTGGCGCACTCCCCCGGAGCCCTGAGTCCGGAGGATCCGTTCACGTTCACGACAATCCGGCTCCCACCTAACGGACGATCGCCGAATAGACGAGCCGCTGGAACTCCTGCTCGAGCGGATACGCTCGGCCCGGCACCAACTGAGTCCACACCATCCCGACCAGATCGGCCTTCGGATCGACCCAGAAGAACGTCCCCGCATATCCCCACCACCGGTAGATCCCCGGCGACCCGGGAAGTCCTGACCGCGCCGAATCCACCAGCACGACCCCGCCGAGTCCATGCCCGTACCCGCTGTGCCCGATGATCGCCCCATCGATCGGCGTCAACGCCGGCGCGAGGTGATTCCGGGTCATTAGCGCCACGCTCTCCCGCCGCAGCACTCGGCGACCCTCCAGCTCACCACCGTTGAGCAGCATCTGGGCAAACCGGAGATAGTCCGCCGGGGTCGACAGGAGCCCCCCGCCGCCCGACAGGAACCGACTGGTCGCCTGATAGCCGTTATCCGCGGCCGGGCCATTGGGACGCCGGCGACCATCCGGCCCCGGCGAATAGAGCACT
>CADEGB010000029.1:3362-22099 GCA_902826755.1 uncultured Gemmatimonadota bacterium | reverse complement strand
CCCGAGGACGAGGTCGTAGCCGCCCTCCTGCGCCAACGCCAGCGCGAGACACCCCGTTCCGGTTCCGACGTCCACCGCCCGCCCCCGCGGCCGGCGTGCCAGCACCCGGTCGATCAGCCCCTCCGTTTCCGGCCGCGGAATCAGAGCCCGCCGGTCCGACCGGAGCACCAATCGGCGAAAGCCCGCCAACCCGGTGACGTACGGGAGCGGCTCGCCGGCCGCCCGGCGGGAAACAGCCCGGTCGATCCACCGCCGCCGATCCGGCTCGATGACCTGCCCTCGGCCAAGTGCCACGTCCGCGGGCGACCAGTCGAGCAAGTCCGCCAGCAGCCGAACGGCCTCGCGCCGCGGCTCGGCGATCCCGGCCGACGCCAACGCCGCGGTAGCCCGGTCGAGCGCGCCCTGCACGGTCAGCCGCCGCTCCACCGCTGCCTCAGGTCCCTCCCGCTTCCTCGCGGCTCGCGAGGCGGAGCGCCTTGACCATCTCGTCGAGGCGACCGTCCATGATCTCGGCGAGGTTGTGGACCGAGAGGTTGATCCGATGATCCGTGACCCGACTCTGCGGAAAGTTGTACGTCCGGATCTTGGCCGACCGATCGCCGGTGCCGACCATGGCCCGCCGATCCCGCGCCCGCGCGGACTCCTGATCGGAGATCATCTTGTCGAGAAGCCGCGCCCGCAGCACCTCCATTGCCTTGATCTTGTTTTGCAGCTGCGACTTCTGATCCTGCTGCGAAACGACGATCCCGCTCGGCAGATGGGTGATCCGGACCGCGCTATCGGTGGTGTTGACGCTCTGGCCCCCGGGGCCGCTCGATCGGTAGACGTCGATCCGAAGGTCGCCCGGCTCGATTTTGACGTCGACCTCCTCGGCTTCCGGCAAGACCGCCACGGTGGCGGCAGAGGTATGAATCCGTCCGGCGCCCTCGGTGGCGGGCACCCGCTGCACCCGATGGACGCCCGACTCGCGACGGAACATCCCGTACGCGTCGGTGCCCTTGATCGCCACGATCGCCTCTTTGATGCCACCCAGCGCGGCGTCGCTGACGGACAACGGCTCGACCCGGAGCCCGTGCCGCTCGGCATAGCGGGTGTACATCCGCAGCAGTTCGGCGGCGAACAGCGCCGCCTCGTCGCCCCCGGTCCCGGCCCGGATTTCGACGATGGCGCTCCGATCCTCGAGGGGATCCCTCGGCACCAGCAGATCCTCGAGCAACGGCTCGAGCCGGGTCAGGTCGTCGGAAAGCCGGTCGACGTCAGCCTGGGCCAGGGCCACCATCTCAGGATCGTCGCTGGCCAAGAGTTCCTTCCCCTGGATCAGCTCGGCCTGCGCCTGGAGATACTGCTGACCCAAACGCACAATGGGCGCGAGCCTGGAATGCTCGCGCCCAAGGGCGGACAATCGGGCAGGATCTTTCGCGAGATCCGGATCGGTCAGCTCGCGAGAGACCTCCTCCGCCCGCTGAAGCGCCTGGCGGAGTTTGGCCTCCATCCGTTACTCCTTGCGGGCCTGCCCGGCCTCCGAGCCGGCGTACTTCCGGCGGAACCGATCGACTCGGCCCGCGGTGTCGACCAGCCGCTGGCGGCCGGTGAAGTACGGATGGCAAACCGCGCAGACTTCGACATGGATCGACGCCGAGGTCGATCGAGTCTCGAAGGTGTTCCCGCAGGCGCACTTGGCCGCGATCTTGTGATAGACCGGATGAAGATTGGGCTTCACGACGACACTCCCACTGGCTGAACCGTGACCCCGACACCCGTTTGGGTGCTGGGAAGCCACGGAAGCTAGTGTCGGGTCTCGACTTAGGCAAGTCTCACCCGGCGCCCTGGGGACCCGGCCCGGGGACCCGCCTACCCGGCGACCGACCGCCGTGCTATGCTGGACGCCATGTCCACCGCCTCGGGCGACGTCATCCGCCGGATCCCGCTCTTCCAGCACCTGGGGGAGGCGGAACATCAAGCGCTCGCCGCCCTGTTTCGGGAACGCCGGTTTCCCCGCGGCTCCATCATCGTGGCCCAAGGCGACCCGGGCGACGCGATGTTCCTGATCGCCGAAGGCCAGGTCAAGGTCGCCGTCTTTGCCGAAGACGGGCGCGAGGTCATCCTGTCGGTCCAGTCGGCCGGGGGGTTCTTCGGCGAGATGGCGCTGCTCGATGACGAGCCGCGCTCCGCTCACGTCATCGCGATGACCGACGCCATTCTGCTGCAACTCCGCCGCGAGGATTTCCGGGCCCGTCTCAAGCACTCGCCCGATCTCGGCATCGCGCTCCTTCGCGAACTGTCCCGCCGACTCCGTCGCGCCGACGAGACCATCACCAGCATGGCGCTCCTCGACGTCAACGGCCGAATTGCCCACTTGCTCCTGGAACTCGCCCGCGAGGAAGGCGGGAACCGAATCGGCCGCAAGCTGACCCACGCCACGATCGCTCAAATGGTCGGTGCCAGTCGGGAAACCGTCTCCCGCACGATGCGGAGCCTGGCCGTCCAGGGCGTCATCACGATCAACCGCCGGGAAATCAGCCTGCTGGACCCCGACCGCCTTCGGGCCGCGGCGCAGCGGGCCTGACGATGAGCCTGACGGTACAGCTGTGGGGCACCCGCGGGTCGATTCCGACTCCCGGCCCCGACACGATCCGGTATGGTGGCAACACCGCGTGCGTCTCCGTCAGCGACGGGGATACCACGCTCATCCTGGACGCGGGGACCGGCATCCGGCGTTGCGGTCGACACCTCGAACGGGGCGGGCCATCGGCTCAACGGGTGACGGTCCTGCTGTCGCACACGCACTGGGACCACCTCCAGGGACTGCCGTTCTTCCCTCCCCTCTACCGAGCCGGCAGCCACGTCACGATCCTCGGTCCCCGACAACCCGGTCCGTCGCTCGAATCCGTCATCCACGGCCAGATGGCACCCGCCGTGTTCCCGGTCCCGGCGGCGGCGCTGGCCTCCCGGGTAACCGTGACCGAGATCGACGCCGGAGACCACGAGGTGGCGGGCTTTTCGATCCGGGCTATCGGGCTCTGCCACCCGGGGGCCACCTTGGGCTACGCGATCGGGCCGGCTGGCGGCGCGGCCCGGTTGGCCTACCTGACCGATAACGAATTGGGCGCCTCCATCGGATCCGGGAGGTGGCCGGCATTCGTCCGATTCTTGCAGGGTACCGATACGCTCGTCCATGACGCGATGTACTTCGATGCCGAATTGGCGGGTCGCGTCGGGTGGGGCCATTCGAGCGCGTCGGAGGCGGTCCAGGTTGCGCTCGAGGCCGGGGTTCGGCGTTTGGTGCTGTTTCACCACGATCCGAGCCACGACGACGAAACCCTCGATCGGTTGCTCGAGGAAGCCGAACGAAGTCGGGTGCGCCACGGGGGCGCCCTCGACATCACCATCGCGGCCGAGGACACCACGCTCCACTGCTGAGGAGGACGACCCATGCGCCGATTGCTGTTGTCGATCCTGACCCTGCTGGCCGGCCCCTTGGCGGCCCAGGACTCCCGCCCCGGGATGGCTGTGCTGCCCTTCGAAAACGGCGGCAGCTATGGCAAGGACAAAGAGGACTTCGACGCGCTTCGTCGGGGTATTGCCGGCATGCTGGTGGGCGAACTGGGCCAGAACCCCGGGGTCCGTCTCGTCGACCGCGACCAGATCCAGAAGCTGCTCGACGAACAAGGCCTGGCGGCCGCCGACCGCGTCGACGCGCAGACCGCCGCCAAGATCGGCAAGCTGGTGGGGGCCCGGTACATGATCGCCGGCACCTTCATCGACTTGTACGGCGATTTCCGGGTCGACGCCCGGATCATCGACGTCGAGACGAGCGAGATCATCAAGGTGGTCCGGAGCGACCCGAAGCTGTCCGACCGGAAACAGATGTTCCGGATCATTCAGTCGGTGGCCGAGCGGATCATGGAGGGCACCAAGTTGCCGCCGCTGTCGCCGGCCAAGGCCCAGGCCGCCCGGGCCCGCAACGTCCCCACCGACGCGCTGGCTCTGTACAGCCGCGCCCTGCTCTACCAGGACAAGGGCGACAAGAAACGGGCGATCGAGTTCTACAGCGCGGCCATCAAGGCCTTCCCCGAGTACGCCGAGGCCCAGGAAGGGCTCAAGCGCCTCGGGGGCACCTGAGCCCAGGCAGGCACGTCAGGGGTTCGGATCCGCCAGGCGGAGGCCAACCAGCAGCCCGAGGTGGATCGGCAGGACGAGCGCAATCGAGTCGAGATTGTCCTGGTAGAACCACGGGAGAGCTTTCAGGAGGAGACCAAGCAAGCTCACGCCGGCGGCAATCGCGGCCAGTCCAAGCGCCGCCCGGCGGCGGCGACCGCGCCAGAGCGCGGCCGGTAGCACCGCCGCCAGCGCGAGCGAAACCAGGTTCAACTGCAGCAAATTCTCGTTGGCGGCGCTGAACTGGTGCGACGTAAAGCCCCAGCTCGACGCCAGAATCAGCCCACCCAACCCGGCCAAGAACGACCACCCGACCGCCACGCTCCCGAACGCCAACCGCCACCCCCCACTCCTCGGCGCCAACCGCCCGAGCCCGGCCACGATCAGGCCGACAACCGCCCCCATCGCCAGATTTCGGGCGGTCGGCCGGTCGGAGGTGGCGGCAACCCGGAACCGCTCACTCGCCACCAACAGCCGGGCCTCCTTGACCAGCGGATGGCGACGTCCGTCGGGGTCCGCGATGGCAACCTGGTCGAGGAACGGACGCAGCGAGATCGGGAGGAACATCTCCTGCCAGGCGGTGATGGTCCGATCGACCGGCTGGCCCAGCCCGAACATCAGGGCCGGGTAGAGGATCCGACCTCCATCGGTCGTCCGCCTGGTATGGTCTCGGAAGGTCCAGGGGGTTCGAAGGGTATCCGCCCAGGCCCGCAACTGACCGCCCACGACCCGATCCAACGCGTCCCGGATCCGGGTCGAGCAATTGTCGAGGTAGTAGTTGTACTGGTACTCGCGGTTCTCGTCCCGGATGTTCCACTCCAGGAAGTCGCGCAAGGCGGCCCGGGCGGCCGGCGCCAGATCGAGCTCCTGAGCCCAAATGGCCCGACCGGCCTGCTCGTACGCGGCCAGGTAGGTCCGGACGTCGCCCTGGCCCATCGAGTAGTTCAGGTCACCGACCGCGAACCGCCCGATGAACCGAAGGTTGTCGGCCAGGGTGCGACCAAACGAGAACCGACCATAGTCATAGGCCCAGTCGCGGCCTGATCGATGGTCACGAATCCACAACGCGTTGTGGCCGAACTTCTCCCAGATCAGCTCACCGGGCTCGAACGTAAGGAGATAGACCGTAAGCTCCGAACCGGGAACAGAATCAGCTTGAACCCTCGGCGCGGAGGGTCCGGGCTGGCCCGCTGCGGCCCAGAGCCCCAGCGCTACGAGCGCTGACTGGATCACAGCAACACGTCGCGGCCGTCGGCGTCCGACTTGTAGATGGCCTCGAGGACCTTGAGCACGAGGGCCTGCTCCTCAAGCGACGGCGGGGCCACCCGGCCCCCGACGGCCGCCAGGAAGTGCGCCCACTGGGCCCGGAACGAAGCGACGAACGTGTTCTCCCGACTGAACGAGCCGGTCGGAGACACGTCATGAGCCATCCCGTGGATTTCCTTCCAGACGTGCAGTGGGTTGATCCCTGCCGACCCCTTCGAGCCCCGGATGCCGGCACCAAAGCGCTCCCCCTCGCCGATGTGCCGCCACGTGACGTCGACGAAAATGGCGGCGCCGTTCTCGCAGACCACGAAGGCGCTCCCGGATTGTTCGACCGCCCGATCGCCGTCTGGTCGGGTGAGGGCGGCACTGACCCGGGCCGGGATGGGGTTCCCCGCCAGCCAGAGCCCCAAATCGAGCATCGTCAGACCCAGGTCGAGCATGGCCCCGCCGCCCGCCTCGGACCGCTTCTGGCGCCACCCAAGGGCGGCCCGCGAAGGCCGAGCCAAGTGCCAGCTGGCCCGGGCACTCGAGATCTCGCCCAGTTCGCCCGCCTGGACGAAGCTGCGGACGGCTTGAACATCCGGCCGGTACCGGTGGGTCATTCCGACCATCACCACCCGACCTCGCTTGTCCGCCGCCCGGATCACTTTCTGGGCCCCGGCTGCGGTCAGCGCCATGGGTTTTTCGACCAGGACGTGAAGCCCGGCCGACAACGCGGCGAGAATGTGCGACTCGTGGAGGTGATTCGGCGTGGCGATCAGCACCGCGTCGAGTTGCTCGTGCTGAAGCAGATCTTCGAAGTCGTCGTAGACGTTCGGGATCCCGGACCGTTCGGCCAGGGCCCGCGCCTTGACCAGGTCGGAATCGCAGAGCGCCACGAGTTCAACGGCTTTGGTCTTCCGAAGGACGGGCAGGTGCGCTACCTGGACGATCGCCCCACCACCGATGATCCCGAGTCGGACCGGATCCTGGAGGCTCTCCAACTCGGGGGCGCGGGAGGCGGCAACCGGCCTCGCGTGCGGCCCGGAACGCCGAGTGCTGGTCATGGTAACCCTTCAGAAGAGGCGGCGAATTTCCGTCCCGGGAAAATAAGCGGAGAGGATGTCCTCGTAGGAGAACCCGGCCCTGGCCCGCCCCACGGCCCCCCATTGACACATCCCGACGCCGTGGCCGTTGCCACCCCCCTCGGCCACGACCCGGACAATCCGCCCGCCGGAGCGGGTGGCCTGCACGGAAAACTGGGTACTGCGCAGCCAGCCGCCGTCGGGCCCCCGCAGCACTTGGCGAACGACCTGCTGGCCGCTCAACGGGATGACTCGACCCGCCCCGGTCACCACGACCTCCGCTACCCGCCCGGTCGGTGATCGGGCGGCGATCTGGAAATCGGCCGGCGCGGTAACCTGCCCGGGGGCCACGCCGGCGATCCCGGCATTGGCTCGAAGCACCCGGACCAAGTCGTCTCCGGTCCATTCTTCCCGCCAGCGGAACCGGGGCGAAATCGCGCAGTAGGCTGTCCCGGCGGGGTCTCGATCGGCGATCGAGCGGAGGTAGGGCTGCGGCGCCCCGGAGAAGACTTCGTCGACCGCCTCGGTCCTTCCCCCGCAGGTCGAGTGGAAGAACGCCTCGATGACAGCTCCGTTGTATGTCAGCACCTGACCATGCGTGGCGCGAACGGCCGCCCAGCCGGCTTCAGTCTCACTGACCACCCCGCCATATGCCTGATCGGACACGGTGCTGACGAGGTCGTAGCCCCGGACCCGATAGCGGCCGATCGACCGCACCGCCACGGTGCGGGAAATGACGGCTTGGGCCAGAACGGCCTGGCTGTCGGCCGGCGGGCGCCGACCCATCTCGGCGTTGACCACGCCGGCCACGTATCCCTCGAGCGAGAGGACATTGACCGCCAGTACCCCAGTCGGGGTCGGCGTGAGAAGGAGTTCACCCCGGTAGTCGCGGCCGTTGACGCGGACGAACCCCGACGGATCGCCGGGTTTGACGGAGACGGTGGGGCCGCTGGTCAGCCCGCCCCCCGTACGAACCACCACGACCGCCCCTTCGGCGGTGACCGTGGCCGGCCGACCGGCCGGGACGGCGGCGAGCCCCCCGCCCTCCAGCGCCGCCATGACCAACCCGTCGCCACCGCCGATCGTCAGTTCCCTGACCGGCGCGCCGAGGCCGACCCGGATAACCGGCTCGGCGCTCTCGGTGTCGGGAACACCGCCCACTTCGATCCGGGGGCAGCCGGCGAGGGCGCCGGCAGCGACCAGCCAGATCGCGAGGCGGCGGCTAGCCCCGGTAATTGCCGAACTTGAGTTCGATTCCAAAGTCCTGACTGCGGAGAAAGGCGATGACCGTCTGCAGTTCGTCACGAGAGGGGCTGGTGACGCGAACTTCTTCTCCCTGAATCTGGGTCTGCGCCTTCTTGAACCCCTGCTCCTTGATAGCCGTGCCGATCTGCTTGGCGGTTTCCTGATCGATGCCCTGCTTGAGTGACAGGGTGCAGCGCACCGAGGTCCCGGCGCCCGGCACCAGATCGCCTTTGGCCAGGTTCTTGGCGGGGACCTGTCGCTTGGCGCACTTGGTTTCGAGGACGTCGATCAACTGCTGCATTCGGAATTCGTCGTCGGCAAAGAGCCTGATTTCCGCCTTGGCCCGATCGAACTCGATGGTGCAATTGGAGCCCTTGAAGTCGTACCGCTGGGCGATCTCCTTGACCGTCTGGTTCACGGCGTTGTCAACTTCCTGGAGATCGGCACCGGTCGAAATGTCGAACGAAGAATTGGAGGCCATGGGATCAGGTCAGGAAACTTTCGAGCGCCTTGGACCGGCTGACGTGGCGGAGTCGGCTCAGGGCCTTCTCCTTGATTTGGCGGACCCGCTCCCGGGTGATCCCGAGTTGGGCGCCGATCTCTTCGAGGGTCATCGGCTCGGGGCTATCGAGCCCGAAATAGAGTCGGAGGATCTTGGCCTCCCGCTCCCGAAGACTGGAGAGAACTTCCTCGATCGATTGGGTCAGGGCTCGCTCGAAGGTCTCGGCGTCCGGCCCCGGGTTCTGGGTGTCCGGCAGGTAGTCGAGCAGCCGGTTCTCCTCCCCGGGGGCCAGCGGCGCATCGAGCGAGACGTGATTCTGGGAGATCGAGAGGGTTTTTTCGACCTCCTCGACCCCGATGTCCATCCCTTCGGCCACTTCGGCGGCGGTCGGTTCCCGACCCAGCTCCTGCTGGAGCGCCGAGCTCCTCCGGGTAATCCGGTGGAGGGTTCCAGCCCGATTGAGGGGGACCCGGACGATCCGGCTCTGCTCCGCCAAGGCCTGGAGAATGGCCTGGCGAATCCACCACACGGCGTACGAGATGAATTTGATCCCCTTCGTCTCGTCGAACTTGTGGGCGGCGCGGATCAAGCCAAGGTTGCCCTCGTTGATCAGGTCGGAAAGGGACACGCCCTGGTTCTGGTACTTCTTGGCCACCGAGACGACGAACCGAAGGTTGCTGCGGACGAGCTTGTCGAGCGCCTCCTCCTCGCCAACGCGGATGCGCTGCGCGAGCGAGACCTCTTCCTCCTGGTTGATCAGCGGATACCGGCTGATCTCCCGGAGGTATTGGTCCAGCGAACCGTCGTCGGAGGTCGACCCACCCTTCCCCGGGCCGACCCGAATGGGACGCATGCTAATGGACGCCTCGGTCCTTCGACTCGATGGTCATCAACCTATCCCGCGTCGCCCGATGGGCGCAACGGGGCTCACTCATAGTTGTCGATCTGGGCCCGCTGGAGCGTGCCCGAATAGTCCACGTAGCAGACCTTGGTTTCCGAGAAGAAGTGATAGCCTTCCCATCCCACCTCGCGGTGACCGTTGCCGGTCTGCTTGATCCCTCCGAACGGCAGGTGCGCCTCGGCCCCGATCGTGGGGGCGTTGACATAGGTAATGCCGTTGTCCAACTCCTCCAGCGCCCGGAAGCCGAGATTCACGTCGCGCGTGTACACCGAACTCGACAGCCCGTATTTGACCCCGTTGTTGATCCGGACCGCCTCGTCGAAGTTGCCGAACCGAATGACACTCAGGACCGGCCCGAAAATCTCTTCCTGAGCCACCCGATGTCCGGGCCGGACGCCGGCCAGAATGGTGGGCCGGTAGAACCACCCATGACGAACGCGTGGACCGGTGGGCCGTTTCCCGCCGACGACAACCTCGGCGCCCTGGTCCTTGGCGATTGCGACGTACTTCTCCACTTTGGCCCTCGACTCTTCGTGAATCAACGGGCCCACCTGGGTCCTGGTTTCACGGCCATCGCCGAGGGTCAGGTCCTCGGCCGCCTCCGCCAGACGACGGAGGAACCGGTCGTGGATCCGCCGGTGCAGCAGCAGACGGCTGGTGGCGGTGCACCGTTGACCGGTGGTGCCGAACGCCCCCCAGAGCACGCCGTCGAGCGCCAGGTCGAGATCCGCGTCGTCCATCACGATCATGGCGTTCTTGCCGCCCATCTCGAGCGAGACCCGTTTGTGCAACTTCCCGCAGGTTTCCCCAACGAAGGCACCGGTCGTGGTCGATCCGGTGAACGAGATCACCGGCACGTCGGGGTGCTCGACCAGGGCCTTCCCGACGGTCTCGCCCCGCCCATGGACCAGTTGAATCGCCTCCGCGGGCAAACCAGCCTCGAGAAGGATCTCGACCAGCAGCGTGGCCGTATGGGGGACGTCTTCGGATGGCTTCAGCACCACGCTGTTCCCGCAGACCAGAGCCGGGAACATCTTCCAAGTCGGGATCGCGAGCGGAAAGTTGAACGGGGTGACCAAGCCGACGACCCCGATTGGGCGCCGGTAGCTCATGGCCCACTTGCGCTTGAGTTCCGACGGCACGACATGGCCGAAGAGCCGGCGCCCCTCGGAGGCGGCATAGTAGGCGGTGTCGATCGCCTCCTGCACGTCGCCTCGGGTCTCGGCCAGGACCTTGCCCATTTCCCGAGTCATCGCGTCGGCCAGTCGGTCCTTCCGGTCCACGAGCAGATCGCCGATCCGACGAAGGATGTCCCCCCGGGCTGGGGCTGGCACCTTCGACCAGCGCTCGAATCCTCGCTTGGCCGCGGCAACGGCCCGATCGAGGTCGGCCGGCGCCGAATCCGGAAAACGACCGATCAGATCGCCGCGGTCGGCGGGATTCCGATTCTCGAAGTAGGCACCGGTGGTGGGTGCAACCCAGTCACCAGCGATGAAGTTCTTGAAGGTCTTGGCCATGGCGGCAATCGGTGGTGCCAACGTTGAGAGTTCGATCGAGCGGCCATCGGGGCCCGCGATCGTCGGACGGCGCGGCCGGAAGGTAGCAGCGCCTAGACCAGCCGACTACCGGATCGACCGGGAGCCGGCGCGGCGCGATCGGCTTCGGCGCGAAGTTAGGGGCAAATCCAGGTCGCGGCCCGCTGAGCGTAGCCGATTCGTGGCAATACGGTCGCGGCAGCGAGGACACCGCTCCACAACAGCACCGCGAGGGAGACGATGTGGGCAAGGCCCATCCGACGGCGCCAGCTGGTGATCATTCCCCACAGGCCACTGACACCGACGACACCAACGGCCCCGAGATAGAGGAAGAGGGCGGTCCCACAGGCATGGAAGTACGGCCACTGCGTCATCCCGACGCCGAGCGCCACCCCGAGGCCGACCCGCACCCAGGTGGAAATGACGGCGGCCCGTCCGGTCGGCGCGACGGCGGCCCGAGCCGGGGCGGCCGCGGGGCCGGCTCCTTTGGCCACGGCTGGCGCTGGTCCGCCCGGGCCCGAACCGAGCTGCGCGGGCGGTGTCTTGGCGATGATCTTGTCGATCTCCGCCATCTCCTTGTCCCAGTCACGGGGTTGATCGGTGCTCACCTCGCCCCCCGGTTCAATTGGTGTTTGATGATCTTCTTATAAAGGTTCGACCGCGGAATCCCGAGCGCCCGAGCCGTCTCCGACACGTTCCAGTCGTACTCCCGCAACTTCTGGAGGATATACAGGCGCTCGGTGTCCTGTTTGACCGATTCGAGGGCCCCCGACCGCTCCTGCTCGGGACCCTCGATCGCCGTCGGCGCGGGGGCCGGCAGGTGACGATCCACGTCGGCGACCGAAACGCCCCGCCCCGCCGACAGGATCAACAGCCGCTCGACGGCGTTGCGGAGTTCGCGGACGTTTCCCGGCCAGTGCCGCTTTTCGAGGCGCCGGATGGCCTCGATCGCGAACGGCTTGGCCACGATGCCGGCGCGTCCTCCGAGCCGATCGACAAAATAAGTAATGAGCTCGGGAACGTCCTCGAGCCGTTCCCGCAGCGCGGGCACATGAATGGGGACCACGTTCAGGCGATAGAACAGATCCTCGCGGAACCGCCCTTCGACGATCTCGCCCTCGAGTTCCTTGTTGGTGGCGGCCAGGACCCTGACGTCGACCACGATCGGCTTCGGGGCGCCCAACCGCGTCACGACGCCTTCCTGGAGGACACGGAGGACCTTGGCCTGCGCCGACAGTGACATGTCCCCGATCTCGTCGAGGAACAGGGTGCCCCCGTCGGCGAGCTCGAACTTGCCGGGACGGTCGCTGACGGCGCCAGTGAAGCTCCCCTTCATATGGCCGAACAACTCGCTCTCGATCAGCTCGGTCGGAATCGCGGCGCAATTGACCTCGACGAAGCTCCGCTCCCGCCGGGGCGACGATTCGTGGATGGCCCGCGCCACCAGTTCCTTGCCGGTTCCGTTCTCGCCGGTGATCAGCACCCGCGCGTCCGTCGGCCCCACCCGGGTGATCAGTTCCCGGACCACCCGAAGCGCTTCGCTGGAGCCCACCATCGGATACTGGGTATCGATGGCGCCTTTGAGGCGCTCGTTCTCGCCCGAGAGCGACGCGTGCACCATCGCGTTGCGGAGCGTCACCAACAGGCGATCGGTGTCGAGCGGCTTCTCCAGGAAATCGAAGGCTCCCCGCTGGGTGGCCTGGACCGCCGTGGCGATCGTCCCGTGACCGGAGATCATCACCACCGTGGCATCGGGATCTTCCGCCTTGAGCCTGGCCAGCACCTCGAGGCCGTCGAGACCGGCCATCTTGACGTCGAGGAGAACGACGTGGGGCCGGAACTCCTCGAACCACCGGAGTCCCTCCCCGCCCGACCCCGCCAGCTTGACGTCCATGCCTTCGTACTCGAGCACTTGGCGGAGCGCGTCGCGAACCGCCGGCTCATCGTCGATGACCAGAATCCGTGGCTTCATTGGCGCCGCCCCTCGCCGTAGAGGATGGCTCCACGCGGCGTCATCCGGACGCCCGTGATCCACTGGTCGACGGGAAACGTGAGCGAACTGCGGGCGCCCGGGACCACCAGCGCCAGCATCCGTTCCCAGAGGGGACGCGGCAAGGGCAGACCTCGCACGGTGACCTGCTCAATCCGCCATTCGCCGGTACCGAGCCGGAGGAGATTGAGCGGGCCGCTGACCCGGACCGTTTGACGTCCCGTGATCCACTCGGCGAGGGGACCGAGGGAACCGGCTGGAAGCCGATCGGCGTCGACTTGGGCGCGAACGGCCACTTCACCTTCGCTCAGGTCGACCGACACGCTGTCGACGAGGCCCGCCGCCCGCTGCTCCAGTTCGGCCGCGACGATGGCGGTCACCTCCGGCACGCCAAGGACCACCGAGTCGGCTCGCCCTCGCGCCAGGGAGTCGAGCCGCGCCGCCGCGGTCTCGATCAGCGCGCCCGGCGGCGGCGCCTCGGCGGACGACGGCGCCGGATCGGCGGTCATCCGATTGACCCAGCGACGCACCTCGTCCCGATTGACCCACCCGAGATAGAGCAGGCCCGCGACGACAACCAGCGAGAGGAGCCTGGCGGGAAGGGATAGGCAGCCGGAGATCACCGCAGCGTCACCTCGTGACGGACCGCGTACGAGGGTCCGCCCTCGCCAAGGTGGCTTTCGAATAGGACGATCCGGTCGGCCAGGAACGGCGACCCAGGTGGAACCCGTTCCAGTTCCGACTCCCATCCGACCGGCAATCGATGCCCTTCCCGAACCCGACCGAGGGTCAGGTGCGGTCGGAACGTCCGTCCTTCGGGGGGAAACCCCAGCTGTTCGCCCCCACGCTCGATCCGATCCTGAAGCAGTTCCAACCCGGGCTCGGCGTCGACGCCAAGATGGATGACCCTCGGCTGACGTGACGGCGGGAACGCGCCGGCGCCCGACAGTGTCAACGCCATCGGCCCGGTGCCCCGCGTGGCGAAGTCGAGCATCTCGACGATGGCGTCGACCCGGTCGGTTGTCACCTCGCCGAAAAACTTCACCGTGACGTGCAGGCCTTCGTCCCGAACCCAGCGGACCGGCCATTCGAGTTGGCGGAGGTGCTGGAGAACCGCACTCGTTTCGGCCCGGGCCGACTCAGGCAACGGCACCGCGATGAAGAGTCTCATGAGGCGATCGGGAGCAGACTGCCCCGCCGGTAGCCGGCCGGATCGATGTCGACGGCGAGAAAGCCGATCTCCTGAAACGCCGAGTCGATGGCCGGTCGATGATTCGTGAGCAGCGCGAACATCTCGGGGTTGACCTCGATTCGGGCCCGATGACCATGATGACGGACCCGAAGGTCGCCCGCGACGCCCAGGCCGCGGAGGAATGCCTCGCCCCGATCCACCTGACGAAGCCGTTCCGGCGTTACCTCCACGCCGTAACGGATCCGGCTGGCCAGACACGGCGCGGCTGGGGCATCCCAAATCGGAATCCCGAGCGCCCGGGCGGCCTCCCGGACCGCCAGCTTCGTCCAACCCAGCTCGGCGAGCGGCGAACGGACGGCCCGCTCGACCCCCGCGCGGGCGCCGGGACGGTGCTCCTCGAGGTCGTCCGCGTTCGTCCCGTCGACGAGCCACGGTCCGCCCAGGTCCGCCGCGAGCCGCCCAAGGCGGTCCCACAGTTCTCGCTTGCAGAAATAGTAGCGATTCGGCTGGTTGGCCCGGTAGTCTGGATCGCGCAGTTCCTCGGTGTCGAGTTCGACGAGTGCGATCCCGAACCGTTCCGCCAGCGCGATGGCCTGGTGGCGCTGGCTGTCCGCCAGCGATGCGCTCCGGCCCAACACGGCCGTCAGCCGCTTCGGCCCAAGCACCCGGGTGCCCACCACGGCAAGCAGCGCGGAGTCGACCCCGCCGGAATAGCCGAGCAGGACCCGGTCGGCCCCGCCGAACCAGCGCTCGAGTGCTCCGTGATCGCTCATGCTCGAAACGTAACGGCCCCTGGCAGATACCGAAACGGAACCTAATTTCCCGCCATGCCGCCGCGCCCCCCGCTCGAGATTCCCGACCACGAGATTCACTTCCAGGCCAGCCGCGCTGGCGGCCCCGGCGGCCAGCACGTCAACACCTCGTCGACCCGAGTCGAGCTCCGGTGGCATATCCCCAGCACCGCCGCGCTGAGCCCAAACGAGCGACCGCGCGTCATCGCCCGGCTCGGCAACCGGGTCGATGGCGAGGGGTGGTTGCGGGTCGTTGCCGCCGATTCCCGCAGTCAGTCGCAGAATCGGGAACGGGCGCTGGAACGGCTGATCGCGCTGGTGGAGCGGGCCCGGATCGTTCCGAAGGTCCGCCGACCGACGAAGGTGCCGAAGGCCCAGAAGGAACGGCGCCTCGTCGCGAAGAAACACCGGGGCGGCGTGAAGCAACAGCGGAGGCGACCGCTGTCCGATGACTGAACCGCCGTCTGGTCCTCTCGAGGGGGCTGGGAACTGGCGCTACTTCCGGTCCCGTCAGGTGGCCGAAGCCCGAGCCTGGGCCGCCGCGGGCGGGGTTGCCGTCCACGAGAACATCTTCAAGTCGCGGGGCCGCCGCACCTGTCATCTCCTGGCGGTCGACGAACTCGCCCTGATCGCGGCGGCCGAGTCGGTGGGATGCTCCCCCTGGTGGATTCAACGGACCCGGACGCTCCACTTCGACCTGGTCGAGATCCACCTGCAGCGGGCTCTCGTGCGCTGCGGGGTCCTCGACCCGGCCTCGACGCCCTAGCGTCAGCGGATCCCGACCGCGACCACCTGATCACGCCATTTGAGCCGGGTGTCCAGATCGCGCGCCAGACGCTCGATCGGCTCCCGGTTGCCACCGAACAGCGCCGTGAGCGTGCGGCGAAGTGGGTGATCGACCTGTTGTTCCTCCCGAATGGCCAGCTCGGTGCCCTGCTCCACCGGCAACAAGCGGTACACGCGCCGCCGCGCCAAGCGATCGGCGCCTGCCGGCCGGACGACCAGCCGGATCGGGGGTACGGTCTCGACCCGCTCCCATGCCTCCACCCGGCCGCCGATCCCGACCTCTCGCCAGCGGACCGCACCGGGGCCAGCGCCTTCGGGCAGCCGTTCGAGTTGACGAAGCCCGGGACGCCAGTCCGGCATCCCATCCAGATCGACGAGCAGACTCCAGACGGTTTCCGCTGAGGCTGGGAGCAGGGCGCGAACTTCCTCGACGTGGCGGCCCGGCAGTGCCGCCCCGACCAACCAGGCCGCGGCGAGCAGCGCAACCGGACCAACGACGGCAAATCGCAGGAGCCGGGCCCGAAGCCGGCGTTGACGACGGTTCATGGTCTCTCTCGATCGTGAGTTGGTTCAGGCTCAGCCAGCCGCTCGGCCGCCCGCGCCAGCGTGGTGAGCCCCTGCACCCCGGCACTCCGCTCCGCCGGGGTCAGGGTGGCGAGGAGGGCGCGCACCCGCTCGGGGTCGACGACCGATCGAGCCCGCGCGGCCCGCCCGCCAGCCTCCGTCAGCCGCAGCGACACCCGCCGCCCGTCTCGGGCGTCCCGGTCGCGCACCACCAGGCCCGCCCGGACGAGGCGTTCGATCAGCAGCGACATGGTCGGCAGCGCCACCCCCATCAGGGCGGCGAGCTCACTGAGGGTGCGGGGAACCGTTCCCACCAGATGGGCCAGCACGGTGGCCTGGTGGAGACTCACCCGCCCGGCCGGACCGGCCAGGTCGCGTTGCCGGAGGGCTTGGTGAAGGACGGGATAAGCGGCCAGCACGGCGGCCACGGGGTCGCGAGTCATGATGAGAAGCTAACACAATTAGTTTTATTTGTCAAATAAAATCATCTCGGCTCATCCTCTGTTTCCTACCACTCGGCCCTGACCGGACACCCCTCGGGACGATCCGAAACCGGTTCCCCCTTGCCCCCGTCGGGACCACAGCCCTACCGTTCCAATCGAAGGGGGTACCCCGTGGCGCACTTCGAATTGCTGCCACCCCGCCACCTGCGCCGGGACGCCGGTGCGGTGGCCAGTCTGCTCATTCACGTGGCCCTGATCATCCCGGTCGTGATCCAGCACGCCATCACCCCCGAGGCCAACGACCCCGTCGATCAGTTCGTGGTATTCCTGGTACCCCCGGAAAAGCAGGGGGGCCCCGAGACCTCCGGACGAGGGGTCGATTGGTCGGGCCTGGTGGGTACCGGCGGCGTGGTCGACGAGCCGGTGCCGGTCGAGCAGAAGGTCGAAACAGCGCTCCCGATCGGGACGGCAGGCGATTCCGTCCCGACCGTGGACGAAGCACCCGCCGCGCCCCCGCCGGCGGAAACCGCCATGACCGAAATCGAGGTCGACTCCACGGTCGTCCGAGATCCTTCGAGCGCGGCGCCGATTTACCCCCCTGCCCTGCTGGCGGAGCGGGTCGAAGGCAGTACCTTCGTGCACTACGTCGTGGACACGACCGGCCAAGTCGACGTCAGCACCATCCAGGTCATTCGCTCGTCGCACCCCGGGTTCGCGGAGTCCGTGCGGGAGGCGCTGGCCGTGATGAAGTTCAGACCGGCGATTCAAGGAACGAGGCGGGTGCGACAATGGGTGCAACAGAACTTTGCGTTCAAGATCGTCACGCCGGTTCCTGCCACTAACGATTCGACGTGACCTCGATCGACCTGAACGCCGATCTCGGTGAGGGCTTCGGCCGCTACCGGCTCGATTCCGACGCCGACCTCCTGTCGTTGGTCAGTTCCGCCAACATCGCTTGCGGATTCCATGCTGGCGATCCCCTGGTCATCCGCGAGACCGTCTCCCGCGCCGTCGCGCGCCGGGTCGTGATCGGCGCCCACCCGGCCTACCCCGACCTGATGGGATTCGGCCGCCGCGACCTCGCGGCCACGGCCGAAGAGATCGAGGCCTACGTCGTCTATCAGATCGGAGCGTTGGCCGCGTTCGTTTCGGCCCACGGCGCCCGGCTCCGCTACGTCAAACCTCACGGCGCGCTCTACAATCGGGCGGCGCGGGACGCCGAGGCCGCGCGAGCGATTGCTCGCGCCATCCGGAGCGTCGATCCCGACCTGATGCTCCTCGGCCTCGATGGAACCCCGATGCTTACCGAGGCCCAGGCGGAAGGGATCGAGGTGGCCCGCGAAGCATTCGTCGACCGGGCCTATCGGGCGGACGGGCAGCTGGTTCCCCGCGGACAGCCCGGCGCGGTGCTGGAAGACGTCGCCACCGTGGTCGAGCGGGCGGTCCGAATGGTCACCGAGCGCTACGTCATCGCGATCGACGGGACTCGGCGGATCGTCCGACCCGACTCGCTGTGCGTCCACGGAGACGGACCCCACGCCGTCGCGATCGTCCGGGCTTTGCGAGAACGGTTCGAGGCCGCGGGGATCGAGATCGCGCCGTTCGCCCGGTGAGTCCGGCCCTTCCCCGCCTTGCGCCGCTCGGCGAAGCGGCTCTTACCCTCAGCTACGCGACGGCGCTGTCCGACGAGGCCCATCGCCTCGCCGTGCATCATGCCCGCGCCATCGCGACCCTCCCAGGGGTGGTCGAGGTCGTCCCCGGCTATGTGGCGCTGACGGTCCATTTCGACCCGATCGAGTCGACCGCCGACGACATTCGGGCCAGGGTCATGGCCGCGCTGGCCTTGGCTGGCCCCGTCCCGAGCGACGAACCCGGCCGCCGGGTCGAAATCCCAGTTCGCTACGACGGGCCGGATCTCGAGGCGGTGGCGCAGGCCACCGGCCTGGCGGCGGCGGAGGTGATCAGCCGCCACGCCGCCGTCGAGTACGAAGTGGGCCTGCTCGGGTTCGTCCCTGGCTTTGCCTACCTCGGTCGGCTCGACGCCTCTCTCGTGCTGCCCAGGCGCGACACCCCCCGGGCCCGGGTTCCCGCCGGCTCGGTCGCGATCGCGGGGGAACAGACCGGGATCTACCCGGCCGAGACGCCAGGCGGCTGGCACCTGATCGGCACCACCGACCTCCGTTTGTTCGATCCCGAGCGGAGCCCGCCGTCCTGGCTCCAGGTTGGCGATCGGGTCCGGTTCGTTCCCCGATGACCGGCACCCTGACGGTCATCCGCCCCCACGGCCTGGCCACGGTCCC
>CADEGB010000029.1:0-3352 GCA_902826755.1 uncultured Gemmatimonadota bacterium | reverse complement strand
GGTGAGTCGGTCGCCCTCGAGGTGCCGATCCCGGTGCTGTCCGGCCAGCGACTGATGATCGGCCGGCCGACTGGCGGCCGATTCGGGTATCTGACGGTGGCCGGGGGCATTGCCGTGCCCCCGACGTTAGGTAGCCGATCGACGTACCTTCCGACCGGCCTGGGCGGCTTCGCGGGCCGCCGTCTCGGGACCGGGGACCGGTTGCCGATCGGCCCGGATCGAGGTCCCCAGGCCCCGACGACGTCGGGCGGACCAGAGCCGGGAGCCCTTGGCGGGCCGATTCGGATTACGGGCGGCCCCCAGACCCACCTGTTTCCGGCCGACTCCTTCGAGCGGCTGGCCAGCAGCGCCTACCGAGTGACGCCGGCGTCGGATCGGATGGGGACCAGGCTCGCGGGACCGGCGCTGGACCTTCGGGTTCGGGCTAGTCTGCCCTCCGAGGCTACCTGCCTTGGTGCCATTCAGGTTCCGGACGACGGTCAGCCGATCGTGGTCCTGCGGGATGGGCCGACAGTCGGCGGGTATCCGAAAATCGGCGAGGTCATTGGTGCCGACCTGGCCCGGTTCTGTCAAACGCCACTCGGCGCGGAGGTTCGGTTTGCCTGGGTGTCGATCGGCGAGGCAACCCGGGCGACCCGGGCCGCCGGTGCCATGCTGGCCCGACGGCTCAACGGGACGTGGTGACCGGCGCGAACGACACGTCGTATGCCGCCCATCCGGGGGCGGAGCCGTCGGTGTAGCGGAGGTCGTAGATCCGCACCAGTTCGGGACCGACATCGAGGGCGGCCGGGAAGCGGGCCCAATGCAGAAACGCCCGACCTTCCCGCGTCGCGGCCAGCCGAACGCGGGCCGGCTCGAACCGATCGCCCTTGGGGACGATGCTATCGATGGCGACCGTCGGCCGCCGGCCGAACCTGACCGAGCCGATGCGGTAGTGGTCCCCTGCGTCGACAACCACGTGTTTGACGAGCGGATTGATCGGAACGGCCGTGGCCATGATCCGGAAGGATGACCCGTCGGGTCCGAGTGCGCTCGCCACCAGCGAGCGGGCCGCGACGGTGGCTCCGATCATCGATCCGACGTAGATGGCCGCCAGACACACGGCCACCCGAGCCGGACGAGACGGATCCGGCTGGCCGGCCCGGCGGCCCCGCGCGGCAAACCAAAGCCCGAGTCCGAGGACCAAGTAGAGCCAGGGATCGATGATGAAGAGGCTGTCGCCGTAGTACCACCGGTCACGGATCGGCATCAGCCAACGCATCCCATAGCTGTTGAGGTAGTCGAGGAAGGGGTGGCTGAGTACCCCGATGCCCGAAATCACGAACAGCCCCCGAGGGGATACCGGCGCCTGGCCGGGCTTCCGGCGGAGTCGATCCCAGAGCCACATGACGGCCGTCAGGACGAAGGGCCACAGGATCAGCGCCGGGACTCCGTGGGTAAGGCCTCGCCGCCACTCGAGGTTGCGGCCCACCATGGCGGCGACGATATCGACGTCGGGAGCGTTGGCCGCGATCATCAGGGTAGCGGTGGCCCGGCGGGTGAGTCGTTGGAGCCCGGCGGTCGAGAGCGCCGCCCCGACGAGGGTATGGCAAACAGGGTCCACGGCGGTTTCCGGTGTCGGGTGAGGACTGTAAGATAGACCGGAGCCGGAGAGGTCCGGAGCCGTCGGGCACAACCAGGGAGGCATCATGCATCGAGCGTTCGTGATCGGGATCCTGACCGCGGTCGTTGCCACCACCGCGCACGCTCAGGAGCGCCTGACGACCGACTGGGGGACGTTCATGTTCGAACGGGACCGCGGTGCCACCAGCGGCCTGGTGGCCGGACACCCGGATTCCGTCTTCAAGGCGGTCCAGGCGTTGTTCGTCGAGTATGGGCTCAAGCTCAAGGACGACCCAGTTGCGCGCCAACTGGGCGCCAACCGGCAGCGCGTCACCCGACGGATCGGGAAACAACCCATTTCGGAATTCCTGTCCTGCGGCGAGGGACTGACCGGCCCTAACGCCGACACCTGGCACGTTTACTACACGATCGGGGTGGAGATCGTCCCCGCCGCGGCGAAAAAAACCCAGATGCTCATGACGTTTACCGCGGAAGCCATCGACGTGCCCAACGGTCGCAATGACAAGGTTCCGTGCGCGACGACCGGGCGACTCGAATTGCAGGTCGTCAGGCGCCTCCGCTCCGCGTTTCCAGGCACCACCTGACCGCGCGCAATCCCCTGCGCCCCGGACCGATCGACCCCGGGTAACCGAAATCCGTTCCGGCAGCCTGCCGGAACCGTGTCAGGATCGCGTGTCGTTCTCACACGGGGGTCCGACATCCTCCCGGACAGCCCTTGCCTCACGGGCACTTACGAGGGCTCGCGCCGTGGTACGCCCGTTGCTGAACGAGCGGGCGGAGGACGTACCGTTATGCGTTGGCCCGCCAGAATCCTGTTCCCGCTCATCCTGATGACCGGCGCCTGCCTCGGAACCGATCCGACCGAGGCCGAGCTGGGTCAGGAGTTCGAGTTGGCCCCCAATCAGAGCACCCGAATCGCGGGGGCCGACCTCATCATCGCCTTCCGCCGAGTGGCCGGCGACAGCCGCTGCCCGATCGATCTCGTGTGTGTGGTGGAGGGGTCCGCCGGCATCGAGCTGGAGCTCTTCGGTGGCGACGTGTCCGGACCAGTCCTCGTCAGCAACCCACTCCCTGCCACATGGACGGATGGCACGTACGCCGTCCGGCTCCTCGACTTGGTGCCCCACCCCACGGCGGGGCGCCTGATTACGCCGGACGAGTACCGGCTCCGACTGGTCGTCGAGCTGGTTCCCCGCTGATCCGGTCCATCGACCGGTACTGAATTGCCTCGGCCAGGTGCGGCGCTCGCACCTCGGCCACCCCCTCGAGATCGGCAATCGTTCGGGCTACCCGAAGGACGCGAGCATAGGCGCGGGCTGACCAGCCGGCGTGGGCCATTGCCGCGCCAAGCAGCCGACGACCCTCGGCATCCGGCCGGCACCACCGGTCCGCCTCCCGACTGGCCAAATGGGCGTTGAGGGGCGCTCCGACCCGATCCTGGTATCGACTTCGCTGCCGCTGCCGCGCGGCTTCGATCCGGGCCCGCACCACGGCACTCGACTCGCCCGACTCCTCGGCGGCGATGTCCGACCAGGAAACCGCCGGGACCGTCAAGTGGAGATCGATGCGATCGTAGAGCGGGCCCGACAACCGAGCCCGGTAGCCGCGGATCCGATCCGGCGAACAGAGGCACTGCCGGGTCGGATCGCCGAGATGCCCGCAGGGACAGGGGTTCATGGCTGCGGCGAGCATGAACCGGGCGGGGTACGAGACGGCCAAGGCGGCCCGG